>JBIIQL010000052.1:0-11462 GCA_044342095.1 Pirellulales bacterium | reverse complement strand
GTCCTCCCGCTCCTCGCCGACGCCGTGGCGAGCGACCGGACGTGGCTCTCCGACTTCGCCGACGACGACATCACGATCACCTCCGATCTGTTCGACGTCCTTCAGGCCTACCGGCACTTCCGCCGCCCGAGCGCCTGACCGGGGCCCCCCGCCCCACCGCCGCCGATGACGGTGGTAGACTTTTTCTGGTTTCCGCGGGGGGGTGATCGGCTTCGAAGGCCTCGACGGCCCCCTCCCGCTGCCCGCGCACCTGGAGAGGGACGATCCATGCAGGTCTCACGCCGCGATTTCGTCGAAACAGCCTTCGCGATGGCCGCTGCGGCACTCGCCGCCGCGCCCAAGGCTACCCGCGCCGCCGAGCCAGCAGCCCTTCCGGCCGGTCCGAACGACCGCCTCCGCGTCGCCGTCATCGGCGCCAACGGCCGGGGTGGTGAGCACATCGGTCAATGGGCCGGGATGTCGGATGCCGAACTCGCGGTGATCTGCGACTGCGATCCCGGCGTGGCCGGTCGCTACGAGGAGAAGTTCAAGGACGCGCCCCGGAAGCCGGAGTACGTTCAGGACATCCGTCGCGTCCTCGACCGCAAGGACATCGACGTCGTCTCGATCGCCACGCCCAACCACTGGCACGCCCTCATGGGCATCTGGGCGATGCAGGCCGGCAAGGACGTCTACGTCGAGAAGCCCCTGAGTCACACCGTCGAGGAAGGACGGGTGATGACGCAGTGGGCCCGGAAGCTCGGGCGGATGTGCCAGATGGGCGCGCAGAGCCGCGGCATGACGGGGATGCGCGACACGATCGACTTCGTGAAGAGCGGGAAGATCGGCCCGGTGAAGGTGGCCCACGCGCTGTGCTACAAGCGGCGGCCGAGCATCGGGCTGGTCGACACGCCGGCGCCGCTCCCCCCGGGGCTCGACTTCGATCTCTGGGCCGGGCCCGCTCCCGACATCGTCCCCCACCGCCAGCGCCTCCATTACGACTGGCACTGGAACCGCCTCACCGGCAACGGCGATCTCGGCAACCAGAATCCCCACGAGCTCGACAAGGCCCGCTGGGGCTTGGGGAAGCAGGAGTTCCCCAGGCGCGTCGTCAGCCTCGGTGGCCGGCTGGGCTATGTCGACAACGGCGATGTCGCCAACAGCCAGGTGACGATCTTTGAGTGGGACGACGCGCTCCTCATCTCGGACGTCCGCGGCCTCGAGATGAAGACCCCGGTGACGCACGGCACGGCGGCCGGCCCGCTCGGTGTCGGCAACATCTGGTGGGGCACGGATGGCTACGTCGTGTCGACGAACTACCAGTCGGGTGCCGCCTTCACCTACGCCGGAGAGCCCCTCGGCACTTGGTCGGGGGGCTCCAGCCGCGACCACTTCGCCAACCTCGTCAAGGCGATCCGCAGCCGGAAGCACGAGGATCTCTACCTCGACGTCGAAGACGGCCACCTTTCCAGTGCCCTGGCCCATCTTGGCAACGTGTCGTGGCACCTCGGCGAGAAGGTCCCCTTCGGCACGCGGCCGACGATCGCCGCCCACGACCACCGGGTCATCCTCACCCTCGACAGCTTCGAGGACCACCTCCACGACAACGCCGTCGACCTCGCCGTCACGCCGCTCCACCTCGGCCGCGAGCTCACGATCGATCCGAAGACGGAGAAGTCGTCCGACGAGGCCGCCAACCGGCTGTTCACGAAGGAATACCGCAAGGGCTACGAACTGCCGCGGGTGTGAGCCGGGATGCCCGGGGGCTCAGGCACGCCCGAGAAGCTTGCGGGCGACACGGGCTCGGGCCGCCGGACTGGCGTGACGCTCGATGAGCAGCATTCGTGAAGCACGTTGAAGCTCGAGGCGGCGGGCACGCGAGCCGAGAAGCTCGCAGACGGCCTCTGCGAACGCGGCGGGGGTGTCGGCGATCAGGGCCCCGCCATGTTCCGCGGGTGTGCCCCGGCTCGCCAGCGACGTGGAGACGACCGGAAGGCCGTGCCACATCATGTCGAGCACCTTCACCTTCACCCCAGTGCCGAGGCGGATCGGCGCGATACCGAGCGTCGCGCTCCCGAGGACCCGCGCGAAATCCCCTTGGGGGATGCGCCCCATCCAGTCGACATTCGGGCTGCCAAGGCCACTCCGATTCCCCCCGCCGAACACCCGCACGCGGGCAGCGGGGAAGCGATCGAGCACCGCAGGAAAGATCTCCGCGAGAAACCACGCCAGCGCGTCGCGATTGGGGCCGTAATCGACCGATCCGAGGAAGGCGATCGAATCCCCTTCGAGCGCCGGGGCCGTCGTGGGGAGATCGGGCAGCGGAACGTCGAGACTCTCGATCCGCTCGATCCCAAGCTCCTCATAGGCCTGCCGGTCGAATGGCGTGAGCGTGAGCACCGCATCGAACCGTGGGCCGACTCGCCTCATGAAGGCCCGCATCTGGGCGGCTCGGTGGCGGAGCCACGCGCGCCTGGGAAGCGACGTCTCCTGACGAGCCTCGAGATCGATCGACAGATGATCGGCATCGTGGAGGATGAGGCTCGTCTGCGCCTCGAGCCCCGCGAGGAGCGGGGCGACGGTGTAATACTCGGCGATGATCCGCCGGTATCGTCGCTCGGCGAGGATCCGTTCGAGCATCGTCCGGGCGCGGTGGCCCGACTCATAGAACACCGACCGCGGGGTCGCGGTGAGCTCACTCTGGAGCGTATAGGCGAGCCGGCAGCCGATCCGCCGCGCGAGCCCTCCGGCGTTGTCGGTATCGGCGACGAAGACGTTGCGGAACGGACAGGAGCGGTCGGCGGCCTGCGCCTCCTCGCGCGACGTCATCCGCAGGCAGAGCAGGTCGATGGCGTGGTGGTCGCGGAGACAGGAGACGAGCCCGGTGGAGACAAGGCTGCTCCCGTCCTCCACCACCCCCGGCATGCGGGATTTGATCCACAGGATGTCGTCGCTCACCACCACCTCGGGGTCGGCCCATCAGATCGATCAACGGCTTCCCGAACGGCTCGTCAGCCAGGCCCGGGCCCGCTCCGCTCGCGCCGGACCGACAAGCTTCACCGCCAAACGGAGCGGCCACTTCCCCGGATAGGGGGTCGCGGGCGACAGACGCCGCACTTTGGAAAACAATTCCAGAGCCTCCTCGTCGCGGCCGGCGAAACAGAGCTGGCGGACGCATCCCAGCAGTTCGATTGCTACCGCGCTGATCCTTCGATCATCGACGGGGCCGGCTTTCCCCCACTCCTCGAGGAAACGCGCAAGCACCTTGGCTTTGGTCGAGAACACCCGCCCCTGGTTCGACGAGACGCTCCCAGGCATGACGTGAACGGCACAGCGAGACTCGGGAAGATGCGTCGTCGCGCGCCAGAAGTTACCGGCAAGCCTGATATGGAGCTCGTACTCCTGACAGCACTTCAGTGTTTCATCGAATCCACCTGCCGCCACCAAGTGTTCGCGGCGGTGGAGGGGCTCGTGGATCGCGACACTGTTGGTCACGAAATACGAGACCAAGTCTCCATCTGGCTCTGGAAGCCGCTTCTCGGTCACGTCATCGCCCCTGCAGACGCGATGATTCGTGTACACCATGTCGACATCCTCCCCGAAGGCGGCGAGGCAGGCCTCGACTTTTTCCGGGTCGAGCTCGTCGTCGGCGTCGAGGAACTGGACAAACTCCCCCCGGGCCAATTCGAGGAGACGGTTGCGGGTTCCGTTTCCGCCCCGGTGGGGCTCGGCGTGGACGGCCACCCGGGCGTCGCCGCGGTAGCGCTCGAGGACCGCGAGGCTCGCGTCGGTCGAGCCGTCATCGGCCACGATCACCTCGAGGTCGCGGTGCGTCTGGGCGAGCGCCGACTCGACCGCCCGCACCACCGTGGCCGATGCGTTGTAGCAGGGAATGAGGATGGAAACGCGGGGCGTCATCGGGGAGATGCCGGAGGGTCTGGAGTCCGGCATCGTACCACACGACGCTCAGCCATCGACCGGCCGGGCTGGTGTCGGGAGCGAGCGCTGCCAGAACTCGAGGTCGAGCCAGCGGCCGAACTTGAAGCCGGCGGCGCGGATCGTGCCGGCATGCTCGAACCCGAGCGCCCGATGGAGCGCGACGCTCGCGGCATTCGTGGCATCGATCGCCCCCACCAAGAGGTGGACATCGTGGCGGATCGCCTCCGCGACGATCGCCTCGAGGAGACGCCGTCCGATCCCTTCGCCGCGGCTGTCGGCCGCGACGTAGACCGAGTGCTCGACCGAATACTTGAAGGCCGGGAAGGGCCGAAACGGCCCCCAGCTGGCGAAGCCGGCGAGCGTGCCGTCGGCCCTTTCGACGCCGAGAATTGGATAGCCCGCTTGCTGCTTGGCCCGCCACCAGGCATGAATCGTCTCGGCGCTTCGCGGCTCATATTCGTAGAGCGCCGTCGTGTGGAGAATCGCGTCGTTGTAGATCGCGCGGATCGCCCCGAGATGGTCCTCGCGGCAGCGGATCACCGGGCCCCCGCTCATGCCGGCTTCCCCTTCGGCTGGGCCTTTGTCAGCAGTGACACGACGACGAGGACGAGGAACCCCAGCGGGATCGTCACGAGCCCGGGCTGGCTGAAGGGGACCGGCGAGGCGTCGCGCGACAGCCCGTAGACCTTCTCGAAGGTGTCGGCGGAGAGAAGGATCCAGGCCAGGCTCGCGAGCATCCCTACCGTCACCGCGGAGATGATTCCCTCCTTCGTCGTCCGCGGCCAGAAGAGGAGCATGACGAGCGCCGGCAGATTCGCCGAGGCGGCGATGTTGAACGCCCAGCCAACGAGGAAGCTGACGTTGAAGTTGCGGAACAGGATTCCGAGGGCCATCGCTATGATCCCGAGGCCGACCGCGGCGATCTTCCCGCAGCGGACCTTCCCGGCATCGTCCATCGGGATGCGGAGGACATTCTCGACGAGATCGTGGGCCACCGCCCCGCTGCCGGCCATGATCAGCCCGCTCACCGTGCCGAGCACGGTCGTGAAGGCGATCGCCGAGATCACGGCGAAGAGCGTCTCGCTGAAGCTCTTCGCCAGGAGCGGCGCCGCCATGTTCGTGCTCGTCGGGTCGAGGGCGCCGCTCGTCATCGCTCCCAGGCCGAGGAACAGCGTGAGGACGTAGAAGGCGCCGATCGCCGCGATCCCCACGACCGTGCTCTTTCGGGCGGCGGCGGCATCCTTGACGGTGTAGTAGCGGATGAGGATGTGGGGGAGCGAGGCGGTGCCGCAGAACAGCGCGAGCATGAGGCTCGCGAAGTCGAGCTTGTCGGCGAGCTTCCCCGTCGTGAGCCCCTTGAAGTAGCCCCCCGGCTTGAGGAGATCGGCGCCGGCCCTCTCCGTCGGCGTGAAGACGGTGTGCGTGCCGGAGGCGTCGGTCGACTTCTTCCCGCTCCAGGTGACGATCCGGGAATCCTCGAGGACGGAGAGGTATTCAAGCGCCCCGAGGGGCCCGGTCGTGGTCGCATCGCCATAGCGCTCGGGAAGAGCGGCGAGGGTGCCCACGGGGCGGAGATCGTGGTCGCGGGTCTGCGGCTCGCCGTCGACGAGGACACGGCCTTCGGGAGTGACGGAGCGCGTCTGCGGCTCGAGGCTCCCGGTGTTCACCGTCAGGCCACGAGCGAGGATCATCGACGTCAGCACGCCGCAGAAGAAGACCAGGAGTGAGCCCTTGATGAACTGCACCCACGTCGTCGACACCATCCCTGCCGTGACGACGATGAGCGTCACCGCCACGCCGACGAGGATCACCCCGACGGCATGCGGCAGACCGAGGAGCGGCACGATCAAGTCGCCGGCGCCCACCATCTGCGGGATGAGGTAGAAGATGCTCACGACGAGGGTCGAGATCGCTACCGACAGCTTGATGCCGCGGCTTTTGAACTTCGCGTCGAGGGCGTCGGCGAAGGTGAACTTCCCCAGCGACTTGATCGGCTCGGCGATCACGAACAGCGCCACGATCCAGCCGGCCAGGAATCCGATCGAGTAGAGGAAGCCGTCGAAGCCGTGGAAGGCGATCATCCCGCAGATGCCGAGGAAGCTCGCCGCCGAGAGGTAATCGCCGGCGAAGGCGATCCCGTTGATGAACCAGTGGATCTCACCGTGGGCGGCATAGTAGCCCTGGGCCGACTGCCCCTTCCGCCCGAGCCAAAACGACAGGCCGACGACGGCGAGGACGAAGCTGGCGAAAATCGCGATGGCGACAGGGGACGATTCGTAGAGCATCGGGGGTCTCGGGAACGGGCGGCAGGCGGCAGGACGGACAGTCGGGGCGGGGATCAGCGCCGCTCGCCCCCAGGCGATTCGACCACCCTGCAGGCCACCATGTAGACCACCGACAGGAGGAGCGCCGCGGCGATCAGCCCGAGCCCGGAGGCGATGGCGAGATTCACCCCGCCGAAGGGGCGGCTGGAGAGGACATCGGGGCGGAAGAGGACCAGGGCGATGAAGCCGAAGTAGAGGATCACGTAGATCCAGAACAGGCCGAAGCCGATCCTCGTCGCCTGCCCGGGCCCTCGATTCTCCGGTCCGGAATTCGCTGCCACGTCCCGCCCCCCGATGGATACCGCGGCGGATTGCCAGCGGCGGCGCGAGTATACCCCGCGGCCGGGCTCAGGGCTTTGGCGTCTCCGTGCCGTCGATCGTGGCGGAGTTGCCGGCCCGCTCCGTGGCGTCGGCGAAGGGAAGGGGCCAAGCGGGATCGGGGCGATGCTCGCGGTCGAGGAGCCGCTCCATTCTCCGGGCGACATCGGGACGCGCCGCGGCGAGATCGTGGGCCTCTGCCGGGTCGGTGCGGAGTTCATAGAGCTCTACCGGCGCCGCCCGGTCGGGCACGCCCTTGCCGAGGCTGCGGCGCACCACCTTCCAGCAGCCGTCGGGGGAGACCTCGAGCGCCGTCTGCCAGCGTCGCTCCGTGAGCTCACGGTAAAGCGTCCGGGCGGCGGGAGGGGGCTGCCGGCCGAGGAGTGCGGCGGCGAGGCTCTCACCATCGAGCGAAGCGGGGCGCGGCGCATCGGGCACGGCAAGATCGAGAAGCGTTGGCAGCCAGTCTTCGCAGCCGGTCGGGGTGTCGATCGAGGTGCCGGCCGCGATCCTTCCCGGCCAGACGATGACCGCCGGCACGCGCAGGCCCCCTTCGTAGGGCGAGCCTTTCCAGTCGCGCAAAGGCCCGTTGCTCTGCATTCGGTCGGTGACGACGCCGCCGGCGCCGGGGAAGGTGGCGCCGTTGTCGCTCGAGAAGACGAAGATCGTGTCGTCGGTGAGCCCGAGCTCGTCGAGGGTCGCGACGATCCTCCCCACCTCCCGATCCATCCGCGTCACCATCGCGGCGAGCGTGGCCGCCGGCTCGGCGCAGGGAACGTAGCCCTTGCCCCCGAGGTACGGCGTTTCGGCGCCGAAGAAGCGGCGATGACGCTCGAGCGACGGCTCGTCGGCAGGCACTTGAAGGGCGACATGGGGGAGCGTCGTCGGCAGGTAGAGGAAGAACGGCCGATCCGCATGCGACCGGAGGAAATGCACCGCCTCGTCGCCGATCCGGTCGGCAGAGTAGGTCGTGCCTCGGAAGCGGGCGAAGTCGGCGGCGGTGGGGGCGGGATCGGCGGGGAGCGTCGCCGTCACCGGCACGGGCGGATTGTCGAGCGGCACCTTCTCGAAATCGTCCCATAGATACGTGGGATAGAACGAGTGGGCGTGACGCTGGCAGTTGTAGCCGAAGAAGCGATCGAAACCCACGGCACGGGGATCGGACGGGCTCCCCGGCGGACCGAGCCCCCACTTCCCGAAGCCGCCGGTGGCGTAGCCGGCAGCGTGGAGGATCGACGGCAGGGTGACGGTCCCGGCCGGCATCGGCCGCTGCCCCTCCGGCTGCACTTCGCTGTTGCTGCGGATCGGGGCATGACCGGGATGGAGCCCCGTCATGAGGACGCACCGGCTCGGCGCGCAGACGGCGCTGCCGGCCCAGTGACGGGTGAGCCTCGTGCCGCGGGCGAGCAAGCTGTCGATGTTCGGCGTCAGGGCATAGGGCGAACCCAGGGCGGCCACGTCTCCCGTGCCGAGATCGTCGGCGAGAAAGAAGACGATGTTCGGGGGGCGAGCGGGCCGCGCGGCCGCCGGGGGCAGCGAGACGGAGGGAGCGAGTGGATCGTCGGCCTCGTGCATCAAGCCCGCCATCCGCGTGCGGAGCTCCGCAAGCCTCACGGCATGATCGGCCTCCGCGGAGAGATCGTGGATCTCGTCGGGATCGTTCCGCAGATCGAACAGTTGCTCGCGGCCGATCTCCGGATAGCGGATCAGCTTCCAGTCGGGGGTGACCAGGGCCCGCTGGAGATGGCGGTAGGCGAGGAGGAGATCCTCGCGGATCGCCGGCTGCTCCCCGCGGAGGACCGGGACGAGACTCACCGCCTCGCTCCCCGCTGGCGCCGGCACTCCGGCAAGGCCGCCCACGGTCGCGACGAGATCCTGGAGATGACACAGCGCCCGCTCGCGGCGCCCCGCCGGAACTCCGGGGCCGGCAAGGATCGCCGGGGCACGCATCGAGTGTTCGTAGAGATTCTGTTTGCCGAGGAGGCCGTGGCTGCCGAGTGCCAGGCCATGATCGCTCACGAACAGGATCAGCGTGTCGTCGAGCCGGCCATGCGCCCGGAGCGTCTCCACGATCCTCCCCACCTCGGCATCGAGCGACTCGACGCAGGCATAGGCATCGGCAAGCTCGTGCGACACGCCTTCGCGGGTGAGCGGCCTGGGGAGGAGCAGCTCGTCGCGGACGGACACTTCGCCGTTGTCGAAGGGATGTTCGGGGAGCCAGTTTGCTGGCGGCGGCGGCTCATGCCCCCGGTATCGGGCCCGGAACTCCTCCGGCGCCTGACGCGGATCGTGCGGCACCGTGAACGACACCCAGGCGAAGAACGGCGCGTCGCCGATCCGGTCGAGAAACTCCACCGCCGCGTCCCCGAACAGCCGCGCGGAATGGACCCCGGGAGCCACGGACTTCTCCGTGATGCCCCCGCCATCCCCGCCGTCGGGAAACGACGCCACCGGAACGTTCCACTGGTCGGTCATCCCCCCGAAGAACACGTTCCGCCCCGCGTCGAAGCAGCGCACCGCGGCAGCCTCGCCGTTGTGCCACTTGCCGGTGAGAAAGGTCTGCCAGCCGGCGCGCCTGAACACCTCCGGCCAGGTGTCCTGGCCGGCGAGTTGCTCGTCGCGATGAAAGAGACCGCGGCCGGAGAGCATCATCGCCCGGCTGGGGATACAGACGGCGCCGTGCTGGCTACCCATGCAGTAGGCCCGGTCGAACGAGGTCCCCCGGGCCATCAGCGCGTCGAGTGCTGGCGTCCGGATGTGCGGATTGCCGAGAGCGTGGATCGTGTCGGCCCGCTGGTCATCGGCGACGATCACGAGCACGCTCGGGGGGCGGGCCGCCGCGACCGCGGGAGACAGCGCGGCCACCAGCGCGAGCGACAACACACTGAGGAAGCCCCACAGCCCGGCACGGTCGGATCGGGTCACTTGCATCATGGCGCTCTTGTCCAAGGGATCTTCGGGGATCTCGTCATGGTGCCGCCGCCGTCGCCGCGGTCACGCCCACGCCGAACTGCGCTTCGAACGCCGTCTTGAAAGGATTCTCCGCCGGCCCGTCGAGATCCTCGTTGACGAGGTCGGGCTGAACCGAATCCCACCAACGGTCGTACTCGGCGGCGAGGCGCTCGACGATCGCGCCGTGGGTCGCCGCCACATCGCGTGTCTCCGCCGGATCGGCCTGGACGTCGAACAGCTGCCAGGCGTCGGCACGGTTGTCGACGTTGACGAGGCTGTAGCGTCCTTCGCGGATCCGGCAGTGGCGCCACTTCGCCCCGGCCACCTTCCCCCGTTCCCAGCGGCCGAGATGGGTGACAAGCGGTCGGTCGGGCCACGGGGCGTGGGCGTCGAGGAGGAGGGGGACGAGGCTCCGTCCCTCGAGCCGCACGGCCACCTCCGCAGGGATCGGCGCCCGGGCGATTTCACAGAGCGTCGGGAGGAGATCGACATGGGCCACGAGCGCCGGCACGTCGACCCCCGCCGGCAGTGCCTCGGGCCAGCACCACAGCGAGGGGACGCGCGTCCCTCCGCGCCACACGCTCCCTTTGGCACCGCGCATCGAATCATTGAAGACACCCGCTCCCGTCGCCGTGCCGTTGTCGGTCGTGAAGATCAGGAGCGTGTCTTCAGCGAGCCCCGAGGCCTCGAGCCGGTCGAGGAGCCGGCCGACGTTGGTGTCGATGTTCTCGATCATCCCGTAAAACTTCGCGGCCCGGTCGCGCCCCGCGTCGTCGAGCAGCCCGGCCGCCGCGAGCCGGGCGCGGGGGCCGGCGTCGGAGCCCTGCGGACAATCGAGCGGGTCGTGCGGCGCGTTCGGCGTGATCAGGCAGAAAAACGGTTTCTCCGCGCGAGCCATCGCTTCGATCCACTCGATCCCGGCGGTGAAGAACAGGTCGGTGCAGTAGCCCCGCCGCTTCACGAATCGGCCATCCTCCCGGAGGACGGGGTCGACGTAGCGATTTCCCGGCACGTCGCCACAACTCCCCGGGAAGGCCTGCCCGATCCCACCGGCGCCATGGATGACGCTTCGGTCGAAGCCACGCTTGTCCGGCTGGTGGTCAGCCTCGTCCCCGAGGTGCCACTTCCCGAAGATGCCGGTCGTGTAGCCCGACGCGCGGAGCAGCTGCGGGAGTGTCGTCGCCGACAGGGCGAGCCGTTCGCGCTCGTGGATCGTGTGGGTGACGCCCGAGCGGAACTCATGCCTTCCGGTGAGGAGCGCCGTCCGCGTCGGGGAGCAGGTGGGGCTGACATGGTATTCGGTGAACCGCACACTCTCTCGCCACAGCCGGTCGAGATGCGGGGTCTCGAGAACGGGGTTGCCATGGGCGGCCAGATCCCCGTAGCCCTGGTCGTCGGTCATGACGACGACGATGTTCGGGGGCCGACGCCGGGCAGCAGCCGGGGGCGCTGCGTCGAGGGTGCTGGCAGGGCGGATCCCGCTGCCGGTTTGACCGGTGAGCCGATCCCCGAGCTCCCCGCGCAAGCGCGCCGCCTCCGCCTCGAGCCCGGCCACGACGTCGGGATGATCGGCCGCCACGTCGGTCGATTCACCGGGGTCGGCCTCGAGATCGACAAGCATCCGTGCCACCGGGAGCGGCCGGTATTTCGCCGGCACTCCATCCGCCCCCGGCGCCACGCCTACAAGCGTCCGCGCCGTGTGCGGCAGGAGGAGCTTGTAGCGCCCCCGACGCACCGCTTGAAGCTCGTTGTCGAGATACCAAAAGCCGTACGTCCGTTCGGCGGCGACGGCGCTCGCCGCGGGCTCGCCGCGGAGGAGACCGACGATGTCGCGGCCGTCGATCCGCCGGCCGTCGAGCATGACTTGGCCATCGGCATCGACCGGCACCGGCTCCCCGGTGAGACGGAGCACGGTAGGGAGGAGGTCGATCGTCATCGCCGGCGCGGCGC
>JBIIQL010000496.1:0-3306 GCA_044342095.1 Pirellulales bacterium | reverse complement strand
GCGCCTTGCGCCTCGAGCCTCGCCTCCTCGACGAGGGGGCGCCGATCGACGAGCGCGAGAAACTCCTTCTCCGTCTCGACGTTCCAGCGGGCGATGATCTCGCGCACCCGACGCTCGGCCAGCTTCACCCGCGCCAGCGCCTCGCGGTGGCGGCGGCGAGCGCGGACGAGGCGTGCGGTCATCTTGCCGCGGAGGCGGTGAAACGACGTCTCGCGGTTGAGCCGCTCGCGAAGCTGCTGGAGCTGATCGAGCGGCGTCCCCTCGGGGAGCATGTCGCACTCGACGAGGAGCTCCTCGACCTGATGCCCCATCGCCGCAAACTCCTCGCGGCGGAGCCGGGCCTCTTCCGACGTCCGCTGACGTTCCTCATCGAGGGCCAACAGCGCCGTCTGGTGCCTCGAGAGCTGGCGGATCTCGCTCGGGGTGAGGGTGGCGGGGAGGGCCCGCGCCTCGAGCGCCTTCCGCCATCCGGCGCGCGCGGCTCCGCGACGCTGGAGGGCCCGGGCGAGATCCTGCTCGGCGGCCTCGAGTCGATCGGCGAGAAGATGGAGCGAGCCTTCGCGCGTGGCCAGCGCCTCGAGGCGTTCGATTTCGTTCTGGGCCGCCACGAGCCGGCGATCGATCATCGGGGCATGTTCCCCCGGCCAACGCTCCACCGATCCGCGGAGGGCTTCGAGTTTCTTGTCGAGGAGGCCACACTGAGCCGCGGCATCGTCGCGCTGCTTCCGCACCATCGTCACTTGTTGACGCGCCGCCTCGAGCCGATCGCTGGCGGCGCGATCCATCGTCCAGGTCACCGCCGAGGCCAGCCCCGTGCCGACCAGTCCGAGGGCGGCCATCGCCCAGGCGAGCGACCCGGTGACGGTGGCTGGCAGGAACAGCCCCGAGAGGATCATCGCCGCGCCGGTGATGAAGACCGCCCCGAGGCCGAGGAGCCACTCGAACGGGATCAGCTGCCCGCGGAGGTGGAGAGCCACGTCGCGGTCGAGGGCGGCGAGCGATTTCTCGAGCTCCACCACCTGCTCACCGGACGCGATCCGGTTGCGGAGGAGCGCCGCGCGCCCGGCGGCTTCCTCGATCGCGGCGGCGATGGACAGGCCGGCGGCCTGCGACGTGGGCGACTTGAGCGAGCCACGCGTCGATTCGACCGCAGCCCGCGCGTCGGCCACGGCCTGCTTGGCAGCCTTGAGACCGCGCCCCGCGGCGGCGACTTCGCGGGCCCGCCCGCGCAGGCTGCCGAAGGATCGCGAGAACCCGCTCGGGAGCTGCATCTCCGAGAGCGTGTCGGGGGAGGCACCGGGCTTCGCTTCGGCGACGAGCAGCCGGACGAGCCCCGCGGCGCCGAGCTGCTCGCCGAAGCGGCGGGCCGCCTGGCGTGAGAGGGCGGCGGCGCGGGCCGACTCGGCGGCGAGGCGCTCGAGCCTCGGCTGCTCTTCGAGGAGCGCCGCGACGGCGGCCCGCTTCTTCCAAATCTTCTCGTCGGCGGCGTGCGACTTGATCTCCCGGGCGATCTTCCCGCGGATTCGCTTCCGCTTCGCCGCCGACCGGACCAAGCCGTCGCGCCGCTTCGTCGCCAGTTGCCAGGCGTCGAGATCGGGGTGGATCAGTGGCGTGGCTTCGAGCTGTGTGAGGTGATCGCTCGAGCGACGCCACTGGCGGAAGAGCGGCTCGAGGGGGACGACCGCGCGGATCGTTTCCTCGGCGAGCTTGGCCTGATGATGCGCGGTCTCGAAGGCCGTGATCTCGGCGTCGATCCTCGAAAGCTCGCTCCCCAGGGCGCCGGCGGCGACGGCCGGTGCCCCCATGCTCGCCAGCCTCCCGAGGGCAGCGCTCCGGCGTTGGCGAAGCGACTCGATCGGCGACACCTCCGGATCGGGGGAATCGAGCTGTTCGATGGCGACGCGGAGACTGTCGAGGACCCGCGTCACGCGCCCGCGATCGAGGCCGCTCGCCAGCTCGTAGAGCCGGCTCCCGCACCCTTCCGCCTCGAGCGTGTGGAGTTCCTGGAGCTCGTCGAGGCCAAAGGCCATGACGGCGGTGAAGGTGCGCTCGTCGATGTCCCCCATGTAGTCCTGGAGGAAGAGCGTCGTGGCGGTACCGCCGTCGCTCGCCGAGACCGTGAGATGGTCGGCGACCGGAAGGTCCTTCTCGGAGGTGTAGTCCTGTCGCGACAGGCGCTCGAGGTGGGGGCCTTCGTGGCGGCGTTCGACGATGATCCGGCGGGCATCGAGCCCGGCCCGCGCCTGGAGGCGGCCGCCGCAGGGGAGGTGGGGATCGAGGATCCCGCGGCGGAAGAGATGGCCGAAGCCGAAGAGGACCCCGCGGACGAACTCCAGCAACGAGGTCTTGCCGGTCTCGTTCGTGCCGTGGAGAACCTCCACGCCCGCGTCGAGCCCTTCGACCTTGACCCCCTCGAGAGCGCCGAAGCGGTCGATCTGGATGCGCTCGATGATCATACGGCTGCTCCTCCGGTGGCTGGTGCCCGTGGCGCCGGCCCCCTTCCTGGTCGATCGGTCAGGTCGATTCCATCAATTCAAGCGCCACCCAGGCCGCTTCGCGTGGCCCCGAGGCTCCCGCATGCTTTTCCCCCTCGAGGACCTTCTCGGCGAGGAGCGAGGCGAACGAGGCCGTCGTGCCGGAGGCGCTCGACGAGGCATTTCGCACGAGCGCCACGAGGGCTTCGTTGCGGTCGGCTTCGAGCTCCTGGCACCAGACGCGGAACGACCGCGGGTCGAACAGCTCACGGAGCCGGCTCATCGTCTCGGCCGAGATCTCCGAGACATGGAGCCGTCGGGCGAGACTGCCGCCACAGTCGATGGCGACGCGGACGACATGGAGCGGGCCGGATGGATCGGGGGTCATCGCTTCGAGCGCTCCCCAGATCGTGGTGGCGAGTTCCTCGTCGTTGCCCGCGAGCGACTCCAAGGCCAGCGTCCGCCAGGTGATCCGGTGCGTCGGCACCTCGCGCCAGGCGGGACGATGGTCGGCCACGGCAGGAAGGCCGAGAGGAGCCGGCGCCGCGCCGCCGAGATTCGCCGCCAGCGACGGCGTGGAATGCGGGTAAAGCGGGGCCGGCAATCCCGGCGTCAGGGCCCCGAGGGTCGTGAGCGTCACCGCTCCGCAGGCACCGGCCGCCGCTTCGCTGGCGACGCGTGCCTGGAGCGCGGGGAGGGCATGCACGCCTGAGGGCACGGCCTGGACGCGCCGCGATCCCCACACGAAGAACGTGCCCGAGGCTGGCCCGGCGCCGGTGGCCAGCGGCGCATGGAGCCCATGAACCGGCGCTGTTCCCTCGGCGTGGATCGA
>JBIIQL010000495.1:0-3309 GCA_044342095.1 Pirellulales bacterium | reverse complement strand
TGGAACTCCTGGAAATCGAGATCCTCGAAGTGGCCCCGCGTATTGCCGCGCCCGGCCGGCAGCAACCGCGTCCCCATCGACACCCCGGCCCCGGCGACGAGCGAGGCGACCAGCGACGTTCCGGAGCGGTGCATCCCGGCGACGACGAGGGCGGGGGGAAGATGGCGAAGGACCCGTGGCCGCCGGGCGCGCGAAGCCTCCGGGCCGGAGCCCAGACGGAGGGGCACGACGCTCGCATAGGCCGGATGGAAGTAGGGATCGTTGCCGAGGCTCGAATCGAAGGGGGGCACTGGGGCCAGTGGGCCGGGGCCGATCGTCACCCGCGCGTGCGGCTCGACGACGCCACGGTAGCCCTGCCCGCGGATCCGTGTGCACAGAGTCGTGAACGCCCGGTCGAGGTGAAGCGTGGGGTCGAGGCCGTCGGCCTCCTTCCAGGCGTCGGCCTTCACGGCCAGGGCCCAGGGATTCGCGGCGGAGGTGTTGCGATACCACATCGGCCCGCCGAAGGAGCCCCATTGCGTCGGCGGAATGCCGCGGAAGAGCGGTGTTCCTTCTCCCTTCGCGTCGACGACGAGACCGCACTCGACGACGTTTCCGTCGGCTCCGACGACCAGACCGGTGGCAAACCCGATCTCCGGATGCGCCGTCACCCAGCCGACGAGCGCGGCGAGCCATCCCTCCCGGAGCACGGCCACGCGCCCGGAGACAAACACGATCGCCCCGCGTCGTGCCGACCAGCGGGCGACTGCGGTCCGAACCTGTGTCTCGAGCGCCACCTGCTCCGGCCTGCAGTCAAGGACTTCCACCTCCACATCACCTGGCGTCCCCCCTTCGGCCGACACGGCGGCGATCACCGCTTCGCGGCGGTCGGCGTGTGCAAGAACCGTCAGCCGCCGCCGCAGTGGCTCCGGCGCCGCCCCCGCTGGAATATCGATCGGCAGTGCCGCAAGCGCCGCGGCCACCTCGCGGACGAGCGGCCCAAGCTCCGTCGGCGCCTGCGCCGTCCCTTCGAGGATCACATGGACCGGCGCCTCGGCCGGGATCCTGAAGCGGACCTGAAATCCAGACTCCGGGCTGGGCACGATTTCCGCCGGAAGTTCTCGGCGATCGAGGCTCTCCTGGAGCGCCACGTGTTGGGCGTTCGAGACATACGGCTTGGCGGCGACTCCGCCAAGGCTCGTCGATGCCGCATGGAGCCGCCAGTGGTAGTGGACTCCAGGCACGCGGACGATGCTTCGGGCCTGCTCGCTGACCCGGAGGAAGATGTCCCAATCCTGAGCGCCGTCGGTGTGCGCCCGAAAGCCACCGAGGGCGACGACGAGCGACCGGCGGAGCAGATTGAGATGGGTGAGATAGTTGGCGGAGTAGAGCATCTCGGGGCTCCACTCCGGCTTGAACAGCGGCCGCTGTCGGATCTTCCCGAGCTCGTCGATGCAGTCCTTGTCGGAATAGAGGAGGTCGGCGTCGGGCGTGGCTTGAAGAGCCTCGGCCATCCGATGGAATGCCTCGGGGGCGAGGAGATCGTCGTGATCGAGCAGCGCGATGAACTCACCCCGCGCCGCGGCCAGGGCGGCGTTGGTCGCCGCGGAGATCCCGTCGTTGGCATCGAGCTTGACGATCCGCACCCGCGCGTCGGCCGCCTGCCGAGCGGCGAGGAGGCGGGGCAGTTCGGCGTCGTCGGGATCGGCACACGCCAGGCACGCCTCCCAGTGCGGATAGGTCTGCGCGGCAAGCGAGTCGAGGGCCGCGGCGAGAAACTCCGGTGGCACCCGGTAGACGGGCACGAGCACGCTGATCAGCGGCTGCTCGGTAGATGCGCTCGCGGCGGCCCGCTGCTGATCGAGATCGCAGGCGCGGGGTTCGGCGGCGGCGATCCAGCCGGCGTACCCAGCCGAACGGGCAGCGATCCCCCGGCGCGGTGTCTCTGGTCGGTCGTCCATGGGGCGCTCCGCGGCGTCGGGATCGATCGGGACCGGCAGTCTTCAGCCGACGGCCCGGAGGCCGGAGCTGAGCTTGAACGTCGCCATGCCGAGATTGACGGCCCGTTCGGAGAGCTCCGCGATCATGCCGAGGAGATGCTGCTTGCGCACGCGCTCGACCTCGGCCTGCGGGGCGGCCTCGCCGCGCTCGCGCTTCTCCAACTGGACGATGAACTCCGAGCCCGTGTTGTGATCGGCAGCGGTCGACACCGACCGCACCGTCAGATCGATGAGGCCGAGGTGGTGGAGCTCGTGGACGAGCAGTTGGAAGCTCGAGGGGGTGAAGTACCAGGCATGGCAGTCGATGTACTTCTCACGGCCGAGGTCGTCCTGGTAGCACCGCCAGGCATGGTCGAGGGTCGAGGCGAGATTGATCTCGGGCATGTAGGTGCCCGGCATCCAGCAGCCGACTCCCTTGACGTTGATCGAGTGGGCCACCGTCTCGAAAAGCGTCTCGGAAGCGTGGCGCCGATCCTGACGACGGTGGACGGCGAGCACTTGGCCGATCGTGGAGGGACTGCGGAAGAAGTCGAAGGTATAGCGGAGATCGGGGACGGCGAGCGCCAGGACGCCGCCGACCCGGAGGAGCGCGGCCACCGACTTGAAGAACCCGAGGAGATCGACCATGTGCTCGACGGTGTGGCTGCCGATCACGTAGTCCATGTCATGGCCGAACTTCGCCGCCACGATCTCGTCGATCGGCTCCCCCTTCCAGACAACGTCGACATCCTCGATGTTGACGCACATCTTCTGCATCGACTCGGAGGGATGGTTCGTGGCGATGCGACGGAGTTCCTCGCCGTCGGTGAAGTCGACGACGATCGTGTTCCAGCCGTCCTTCTTCGGCGCCATCGGGCTGAAGAAGGGGCCGATCTCGACGCCGCGTGCATTGGCCTTGTCGATGCCGTCGAGGAGAATCGTGCGGCGGTCCATGGTGGTGGTCCCTCGGGTGATGCTTGAGAGGATCGGAAGGCCGCCCGGTCCGGCGGCGTGGGTGTCAGGGTCGGGGAGACGTCAGGCGGCGGAGCTCTTCAGGGGGTTGTAGCCCCCCTTCGGCCGCAGCCAGTTGACCGCTCCCTGAAACTGCTCGGCCGTGGGCGTGAGGCGGAGGAACTCGCTCACCTGAACGACGAAGGCCTCGCGGTCGGCGAGCGCTCGCTCATAGCCGATGAACAGCGTCGGCAGGCCGAGTTTGGCGATCAGTTGCCAGTCGCGTTGATAACGCTGCAGGCTCTGATCGAAGGCGGTCTCGAAGGATCCCCCCCCGGCTGCGAGGTGGGACAAGCCGATGTCGAAGACGTTGCGAACGACGAACAGGACGAGCGGGTTG
>JBIIQL010000494.1:0-3310 GCA_044342095.1 Pirellulales bacterium | reverse complement strand
CTGGTGAGCCCGATCGTCGCCGGCTTCGCGGGTAAGCCGCGCGGCGAAGCGGTCGGCTTGGTCGATGAGGAAGGCGCCGTTCAAGAGATTGAGCGCCTGGAGCGGCGTGGTGCTCGAGGTTCGCTTTGGCTGGATCTGCGCGGCGTCGGGGCAGTCGAAGGCGCCGAAGAACGTGTCGAGTTCCGAGCGGGGCTTGCTCTGGTAGATCATCCGCCGGAAGTCATCGGCTGAAAATGCCGTCTTCGTCTCGTAGACCTTCACGTAGTTGGCATTGGCGACGAAGAGATCGAAGCCTGGCCCGCCGGCCTGTGGATTGAGGCTTCCGCTCGTGGCAAGAATCGCGTCGCGGATCGCCTCGGCCTCGAGCCGGCGCGGCGGATACCGCCACAGGAGCCGGTCCTGAGCATCGAGCGCGAGCGCCTGAGCCTTGGCATCTCCCCCCTGCCGCCATGCCTGGCTCGTGACGATCAGCCGGTGGATGGATTTGAGTCGCCAGCCGTTGGCGATCAGTTCACTGGCGAGCCAATCGAGAAGCTCAGGGTGCGACGGCCGGCCCCCCCCTGCCCCGAAGTCACTCGGCGTGTCGACGAGCCCCGTCCCGAAGTGATGATGCCAGAGGCGGTTGACGATGACGCGGGCGGTGAGCGGATTGCCCGGATCGACAATCCAGTCGGCAAGCGCCAGGCGGCGGGCCGCTTCGGCGGAGAGAGGCGCTGCTGGCCACGGTCCTGAGCCGATCCGGGAGAGCGGGCCAGGAAGGATCTCCTCGCGCGGCTGGGTCGGATCGCCGCGGAACATCCGGAACGTGGCCCCGGGCTCGGTAAACCGACCGGCATAGGCCATTGGACCGCGGTCGAGCGTGGCAAGCTCGGCTTTGAGAACGCTGATCTTTCCGGCCACGCTTGCCGGGTCGGCAACGCTTCCCGGTGGAGTGGCGGCTGGAAGGTCGTCAGGGGACGCGGTGCCGTCGCCGAAGGGGCGGCGGTCGAGGTCGGAAGCGATCGGTGTCCAGGCGACGCCGTCGGTAGAGATCGCGATCTCGTAGCGCGTCGCGACGCGGTCGGCGTATTTCGGCTCCGGGGAGCGATCGCGACTCCACACCACCCGGTCGACCGTCTCGGTCGCCGGAAGCTCGAGTTGCACCCAGCCGGTGCCGGGGGTGTTCGAGATCCAGGAATGCTCGTTGCCCACCAGGCCATCATTCACATGGGCCAAAACATGAAACGCGTTGCCGGCGAAGTCGCCGGAGGAGGTCGGGGTGGCGCCGCGGGCGACGTTCCGGCCGTCGCTCGAGAAGACCTCGAGTTCGTCGAGGCAGGGCTCGGCGCCGCTCGTTTCGAGGATCGTGAAACGGACGAAGCGGGCGAGAGTCGGGGGGAAGCGGTCGGTGTTCTGCCGATGGGTGACGGCGCGGCGAAGCGTTCCCACTCCCGCCTCGGCCAAGAGCCCGGCGATCTCAGCCCGGCGATCCTGCCGCGGCTCCGCGGAGGGGAGCGTCACTTCGCGTTCCCCATGTTCCACGCCGGCGAAGACGGCCTTGAGACGGTAGTAGTCGGTCTGCGGAACCGGATCGAACTTGTGGTCGTGGCAGCGGGCACAGCCGACGGTGAGGCCCAGAAACGCCGAGCTCGTCGTGCTCACCATGTCGTGTAGCTC
Organism: Pirellulales bacterium; assembly: GCA_044342095.1. Classification (GTDB taxonomy): domain Bacteria; phylum Planctomycetota; class Planctomycetia; order Pirellulales; family UBA1268; genus QWOP01. Next base: position 1,654 of record JBIIQL010000494.1, on the reverse strand, counting down.
GTCGGCCCGCTGGTTGGCCGTGAGCACCGGATCGGGAGATTTCACCTGATCCCAGGCGCCGCCGACGAGGAAGCCGGTGGCGACGTCGGCGCCTAAACGATCGCCGGCGAGTTGGGCGCGGACGAAGGCGTCGTAGGGGAGATCGGCATTGAGGCTCTCGATCACCCAATCGCGGTAGCGCCAGGCGTTGGGACGCATCTGGTTCATCTCGAAGCCGTTGCTCTCGGCAAAGCGGACGGCATCGAGCCAGTGCCGTGCCCACCGTTCGCCGAAGCCAGGGGAGGCGAGCAGCCGGTCCACGAGATCGCCAAACGCCGCCTCGCTCCCCCGCGCGGCAACGTCAGCGGTGAAGGTGCGCACTTCGTCGGGCGTCGGCGGCAGGCCGACGAGATCGAAGGACAGCCGCCGGAGGAGTGTCGCCGGCGGAGCTTCGGGCTGGATGGCGAGCCCCTGGGCCGCAAGTGCCTTGGCGATGAAGGCATCGATTGGGTGGGTGAGGCCGACGATCTCCGGGAGCGGCGGCCGTTCGATCGGTTGGAAGGCCCAGTGCGACGACGGTTCCTTCTCGTCCGGAAAGAGCGCGAGGGGGAGCGTGGCGAGGTCGTCTGGCCAAGGGGCCCCGGCAGCCACCCAACTCGAAAGGATCGCCCGCTCCTCCGCCGGAAGGGGATCGGCGTCGGCCGGCATCCGCGCTTCGGCGTCGTCGGTCGTGACACGGCGGACGATCTCGCTCGACTCCGGTTTCCCGGCCACGATCCCGGGGAGCCCGGAGTCGCCGCCGGCGATGGCCCGCTCGCGCTCGTCGATCCGCCAGCCGCTCTCAGCCGTGGCCGGCCCGTGGCAGGCGCCACAGCGGCGGGCGAGGAGCGGGGCGACGACGGTGGCAAAGTCAGGGACGTCCTCCGCTGGTTGCTCCCCTCGAGCGAGTGGCGCGGAGCCCACGGGCATCAGGCAGAGAGCAATCAGCGTGGCAAGGAGAATCAAGCGACTCACACGTCACCCCCGATGCCGCGTCACCACGTCAAAAAAACCCGGACGACCGGCCCGAATCGACCGGTCGCCCAGGAGTTTACCGTCGCAGGGCAGCGCCTGTCAGCCGAGGAGATGCTCGAGGACGAGCCGCTCGAGGGCCTCGTAGTCGCGGGCGGCGACCATCGATTCGGCGGTGTTGACCGGGAAGGTGCGGACCTTCTCGACGAGCTTGAGGAACACCGCCTGGCTCGTGGCCAGATGGGCCGTGGCCGACTCGGCCTTTTGCGTCCGCTGCGCCTTGACGTCGAAGCCGACGAAGCAGCCGGTGGCGGCGTAGTCGACCGACTCGAGGACGCGGACCTGATCGAAGGCACCGCGGAGGTTCGAGGCTCCGAAGACCTTGTCCTGGTCGTACTTGAGGCCGTTCTGGTCGTTGAGGTGGACGCTCCAGAGCTTCCCGGCGGCGAGCGCGAAGCCCATTTCGTCGGAGGGATCGAGGCCGGCGAGGGTCGCGTGCGCGCTCTCGATGAGGACGCCGACGCGGGCCGGATCGGCACAGCGCGAGCCGAGGGCGAGGGCATGGCCGATCGTGGGGATGAAGGCGGTGTCGACCGGCTCGTTCGGCTTCGGCTCGATGGCGATCCGGACCTTCGGGTCGGCGTGGAGGATGGCGTTGCAGGCC
>JBIIQL010000493.1:0-3312 GCA_044342095.1 Pirellulales bacterium | reverse complement strand
TCAAGCGCCGGCTCAACGCTTTCCTCCTCGCCGTCGGGGTCGGGCTTCTCTGTGTCGAATGGATCCTCCGTCGTCTCGTGAAGCTCGCCTGACACCAGTCTCCCCACCCGGAAAGGGATGCCCGCCGTTGGCTGCCGCTGGAGAGAGTATCGTGCCCCTCGACATCGCCTCCGCCGCCTCCCCGCCGGCACCGGCCCCGCTCTCGACCTCCGCCATCGCGGGGCTTGCGCGGATCCGTGGCCTCATCGAGGTCGTCCGCCGGCAGACGCGCGCGTGGGTGTGGATCGAATCGCTGGCGCTCATTGGCCTGGCCGGAGCGGCGGTGTTCTTCGGGACGATGGCCTTCGACTGGGCCGTGGAGCCGCCGGCCTGGGTCCGCGTGGTGCTCGTGGTCTTGGCGCTGGCGGGCTTGGTAGCGATGGTCTGGGGGAAGCTGTGGGGGCGGTTGGCGGTGTCGATGGGGGATGCGACTCTGGCCGCGCTCCTCGAGCGCGGGCATGCGGGATTCCGCGACAGCCTCTCGACGGCCGTGGAACTCTCCACCGGCCCGGTGGGCGATGTCGACCGCGGGCTCCTCGAACGGACGATCAGCGAGGCGGTCGCGGTGGTCGGCGAGGTCGAACCGGCGCGGCTCTTCCGGCGACGCCGGCTCGTGGCCACGGCGCTGGCCGGCGGGATGGCGGTTTTGAGCATCGTGGGGCTCGCATGCCTCCGACCGGCCGTGGCCGACCTGTGGACGCGGCGGATGCTCCTCCTCGACGATACCCCGTGGCCGCGGCGAACCGGCCTGGAAGCGGAGGGCTTTCCGGCCGGGATCCGCAAGGTGGCCCGGGGCACCGACGTCGATCTCCGCGTCAGGGCCGATGCGGCCCGTGAAATCCCGGACGTCGTCGATCTGCGCACGCGGTCCAGCCGTGGCGGCTCCTGGCGAACGGAGCGGATGGGCGTACGCGGGGGCGTGGCGGAGGGCGTGCAGGCCTTCGGCCACCTCATCAAGGGAGTCAACGAGGATCTCGACGTCGAGATCCGTGGTGGCGATGCACGCCTGCGCGGGCTGCGGCTGGTGGTGGTCGATGCCCCGGCGCTCGAGTCGCTCGACTGCGTCGCGACGCTGCCCGACTATCTCGGCGGGGGAACGAGGGCCGTTTCGGCCTCGCGCGTTCTCCAAGTGCCGCGTGGATCGACGGTCACGCTGCGCTTCCACGCCACGAAGCCGCTCCGCTCGGCGACCGTCGTGACGCTCGATGACGGCGTCGAGACGCGACTGGCCGAGGTGGGGGGTGGGGCTGCCGGGCAGTCCGTGCCGGAATCGGGAAGCGACGTGCGGGAGATCGCCCTGGAACTCGGGCCGGTGGACGGGGAACGGACGCTCGTCGCCCGGTTCACCGACACCGACGGCCTCGACAACCGCGAACCGATCTCGGTGGTGCTCTCCGCGGTGCCCGACGAGGCGCCTCAAGTCGCCCTCCGAATGCGCGGCATCTCGACCGCCGTCACCCCCCAGGCACGGATCCCGCTCGTGGGCCTCGTCAGCGACGACCACGGACTGGCCGAAGCCGTGGCCATCGTCGCCGTCAAGGACGGGGCGACGGTGAACGTACCGGTGACGCGCGTGAAGCCGGGCGTGCCGTTGGTCGAGTTCACCGACGACAGTCCGGAGGTGATCGAACTCGAGCCCCTCGCCCTGACGCCGGGGGCCGCGCTGTCGGTGCAGCTGGCGGCACGGGACGGCTGCACGCTCACCGGCGGGCCGAACGAGGCGAAGAGCGATGCCTGGTCGCTCGACGTCGTCACGCCCGAGGCGCTGATGGCGATGCTCGAGGCGCGGGAGATTCTCCTTCGACGTCGATTCGAAAGTGTCGTTTCCGATCTCGCCCTGGCCCGGGAGCGACTCGCCGCAGGGCTGGGGACGGACGCTCCACGAGAGGGAAGGGCAGGGGGGGAGTCTGGTGACGGCAGCGGATCCGGTGGGGCGGGCGACGACGGAGGCAACGGCACGGTGGTGCCGGAGGCGGATGGCTGGGCGCTCGAGGCGGGACGGCTCGCCGAGTCGGCTTCCCGCGCGGCCGGAGAGACCGGCGAGATCGCCCGCGACTTCCTCGCCATTCGCGGTGAACTCGACAACAACCGAATGCTCACGGAGGAACTCGAAGGGCGGCTCGTCGGCCAAATCGCCGCGCCGCTCTCGGCGATCGCCGCCGGTGATCTCCCCGGGCTTGCCACGGCGGTGAGAGCGGCCGCAGCCAGCGACCGGGAGGCGATCGTCGCCCGTGCCGATCTCGTGCTGGCCCGGATGCGGGCCGTTCTGGATAAGATGATGGAGTTGGAGTCCTACAACGAGGTGATCGAACTGCTTCGCGGCGTGATCCGGACGCAGGAGGAGATCCGTTCGGAGACGCTCCGCCGTCAGCGTCAGCGGGCCAAGGAGGCGTTGGAGCGACCATGACATCGATTCACGCCTGCCGTCGGGGCCGACGCGCCGCCGTCGCCCTCCTCGTTGTCCTCGGGTGGTTTTCAATCCCGCCGGCGTTTTCCCAGGAGCCGACCGGTGGGCCCGCGGGCACGGCTTCGGCCCAAGCGGGGGAGGATCCGGCGGTCCTCGCGGCCCGCGAGCAGGAGCTTCTCGCCCAGTACCGCGAGCTCGAGAAGACGTTCCTCCGGCTCGCCGATCTCCTCGCGGCGAGCGATCCGCGCCGGGCCGCCGTGCTGCGGAGCGTGTTCGAGCAGGCCCGCGATCAGGAGGTGGGGGGGAGGCTCGATACGATCGTGCAACTGCTCGAGAAGGGGCAGCTCCTCAAGGCCGGCACCACGCAAGCCTCCGCGATCGAGCAACTCCGCGAACTCCTCACGCTCCTCGAGGCGGGCGACTCCGATCGTCATCTCTCCAACTCGAAGGAGGAGGTGAAGCAGTTCCTCGCGCGGGTGTCGAAGCTGATCGCGAAGCAAAGGGACATCGAGGGATCGACCGAGGCGGGGAGCCGCGAGGCGCAACTCCTCGAGCGGCAAAATGCCCTCGCCCAGGAAACCTCGGATCTCTCCCGCGACCTCGGCGGATTCGCCAAGCGGATGGAGGTGCGAGACGCTGGTGGCGAGCCCGTCAAGGACGGGAACGACGGGAAAGAGGCGAAGGACGGCCAGAAGGCCGGCCCAGCCAAGGGGGATGAGCCGGAGGGAAAGGAAGGCGCGGAGGACTCCCAGGCCGAAAAGCCCGCCGGCGAAAAGCCCGAGGGGGGAGCGAAGGATCCGCCTGAGCCCAAAGCGGGGAAGCCTGGCGCCGAAGGCGAACAACAGCCGGGAGAAGGGAAGCCCGCC
>JBIIQL010000051.1:0-11582 GCA_044342095.1 Pirellulales bacterium | reverse complement strand
CTGCGCCGGGCTTTCTATCCCGGGTCGACAGGCCTGCCCCATCACGGAACTCCCCATGGCACCGCATCGCTGGGACACGCGACACCTGGCCCCGCACCTTCACCGGCGGTCGTCATCGGTCGCCACGCTCCCTTCGGCCGCCGCGGCCGTGCGCTGGCTCGTCGCGCTGGCGATCGCCTTCGTTCCCTTCTCCCGGGTCCGCGCCGAATCGATCGTTCCGCCCGAGCGGGCGGTGAGTTTCACCGCCGACGTGGTGCCGATCCTCACCAAGGCCGGCTGCAACATGGGGGCCTGCCATGCCAAGGCGGGGGGCGGGCAGAACGGCTTCCAGCTCTCGCTCCTCGGGTTTCAGCCTGACGAAGACTACGACCATCTCCTCAAGGAGGCGCGGGGGAGGCGGGTGTCGACCGCGGCCCCCGAGGAGAGCCTTCTCCTCCTTAAGGCGACCGCGAGCGTGCCCCACGGCGGCGGCCAACGGATCGCCCCCGACTCCGAAGCGCATCGGGTGCTCCTTCGCTGGATCGGCGAGGGGGCCGGCTTGGGGCCGAGCGAGCTGCCGGCGCTCGACAAGCTCATCGTCGAACCGGCCGGGATGACGCTCGCGCCAGGGGCGAGCCAACCGCTGCGGGCGATCGCCCGGTACGCCGACGGCAGCACGCGCGACGTGACGGCGCTGGCGCTGTACGAGTCGAACGACCGGGCGAGGGCCGAGGTCGACGGAGCCGGCGTCGTCGGCATCGGATCGATTCCCGGCACGGCCGCCGTCATGGTCCGCTTCCAGGGGCAAGTTACCGTGGCGACGTTCACGATCCCCCACGGAACGACGCCGGCCGATCTGCCGACGGCCAGAAACTTCATCGACGAGCATGTCTTCGAGCGCTGCCGGGCCGTCGGCGTGCCGCTCTCCGCGGAGTGTGACGACGCCACGTTTCTCCGCCGGGTGTCGCTCGACGTCACCGGCTCGATCCCCACCGCTGCCGAAGCGGAAGCGTTCCTCGCCGATGCCGCCCCCGACAAGCGCGAGCGGCTCGTCGACCGTCTCCTGGCGAGCCCCGGGTATGCCGACTGGTTTGCCAACAAGTGGACGGCCCTGTTGAAAAACCGGCGCGACGACGCGAGCGACACGGTGTCGAACTTCGCCTTCCACTCCTGGGTGCGCGACAGCCTCCTGGCGAACAAGCCGTACGACCGCTTCGTCCGCGAACTCCTCGCCGCCACCGGCACGATCGTCGAGAATCCTCCCGTCGCCTGGTACAAGCGGGTCAAGGAGCCGAAGGACCAGATCGAGGATGTGGCGCAGCTGTTCCTCGGCGTGCGGATCGGGTGCGCCCAGTGCCACCACCATCCCTTCGAGCGCTGGAGCCAGGACGACTACCACGGCCTTGCCGCCTATTTCAGCCAGGTCGGTCGGCGTTCGACATCGACCCGCGGCGAGGATCTCATCTTCCACAAGCGCGGCGTGGCGGCGGCGGTGAATCCGAAGACGAGCGCCAAGGTGTCGCCTTCGGCCCTCGGCAACCCGGAAGGGCCGATCCCCGCCGACGAGGATCCCCGGCTCCGGTTGGCCGATTGGCTCGTCCGCCCCGACAACCCGTTCTTCGCCCGGGCGCTGGTCAACCGCTACTGGAAGCACTTCCTCGGCCGGGGGCTCGTCGAGCCGGAGGATGATCTCCGCGACACCAACCCCCCCACGAACCCGGCCCTCCTCGATGCCCTCGCCGAGCACTTCCGGCAGTCGAAGTTCGATCTCAAAGCGCTCGTCCGAGCGATCGTCCTTTCGCGGACCTACCAAACCAGCGCCGTGCCGCTGGAGGCGAACGCCGACGATCTCCAGCACTTCTCCCACTTCCTTCCCCGCCGCCTTCCCGCCGAGGTGCTCCTCGATTCGATCGATGCGGTTACCGGATCGAACACGACGTTCGCCAATCTTCCTGCCGGCACGCGGGCGATCGCGCTCCCCGACACGAGCTACAACCGCTCCTCCCCCTTCCTCCAGGTGTTCGGTCGCCCCGACGGCCAGAGCGTCTGCGAGTGTGAGCGGGTGCAATCGTCGAGCCTCTCGCAGAGCCTCCACCTCCTCTCGGCCGCTGACATCAAGGGAAAGCTCTCCGCCGACGGCGGCCGGGCCGACCGGCTCGCGAAGGACGAGCGAGCCGATCCTGAGAAGATCCGCGAGGTGTTCCTCGCCGCGTTCGCCCGCCTCCCCACCGACGACGAGATGGCGATGGCCCTCGGGGTGATCGCGGAGCCGCGCACGTCGCCCGACGGTCAACCGCTTCCCGAGCCCCAAGCGCGGCGAGAAAACCTCGAGGATCTCCTCTGGGCGCTCCTCAACGCCAAAGAGTTTCTCTTCAATCACTGAGCCTTCCACCGCAGACTGCCCGCCCGATCGAGGAGCCTTTCGATGCGCCGTCCACTGACCGCTCACCGGTTCGCCAGCCACGGGCTCGGCGTCTGTGCGCTCGCCCTGTCGATGGCGGTGGTTTCCATCGGCAACCTCCGCGCCCAGTCGGTTTGCCTCCCGCTGCCGCGGCTGCTGACGCTCGTGCCGGCGGGAGCGCAGAAGCCGGGGGAAGGGGCGGCGGCGACGACGGTCGAAGTCAAGGTCTCGGGGGAGGGCCTCGACGGCTGGGAGGCCGGTGGCGTGCCGGCCCCGCCGCAACTCCTCTTCTCCCATCCCGGCATCACGGCCACGCCCGTCCTTTCGGCGGAAGGAAAGCCGGAGAAGGATCGATTCCTCGTGACCATCGCCCCTGACGTGCCACCGGGGCTCCACGACGCCCGGATGATGACGGCGCTCGGCGTTTCGTCGCCGCGCGTGTTCACGATCGGCACCCACCCCGAAACGCTCCGCACCGAGCCCAACACGACGCCGGCTCAGGCCTTCCCGCTCGCCCCCGGCATGGTCTGCAATGCCCAGGCCACCGCGCAGGCTGCCGACCACTACCGCCTCGAGCTTCAGAAAGGCCAGCGCGTCGTCATCGACTGTGCCGCCCGGGGGATCGAGTCGAAGCTCCGCCCCGTCCTCATCCTTGCCGATGCCGCCGGCGCCGATCTCGTCGCCGAGCGTCGCGGTGGCCTCCTCGACTTCACCGCTCCGGCCACCGCCACGTATCTCGTCAAGCTCCACGACCTTTCGTTCCAGGGGGGCCCTGAGTGCTTCTACAGACTCCTGGCCCACGAGCTTCCCGCCGGCGCGCCGCTCCCGGAGCGGCAAGCGACCGCCCCCCCGGTGCTCGCCTTCTCCTGGCCTCCCGTCGGCATCGCGGCGAAGCCCGCCGTGGAGGAGATCGAAGGCGCCGATCCGAAGGCGGCGCAGCAAGTGACCCTGCCGCTCGATCTCGGTGGAAGGTTCTTCCCCGCGGCCGACGTCGACAGCTTCGAGTTCGAGGCCACGGCGGGGGATGTGTGGTGGATCGAGATCGCGTCCGAGCGGATCGGGGCCCCGACGAATCCCGCCGTCGTCGTCCAGCGCCGCTTGCCGGCGGGCGGCGACGGAGCCCCCGCCACTTTCGAGGACGTCGCGGAGTTCGCCGACATCCCTGCTCCGATCAGGCCATCGACGAACCACTACTCCTACGACGGGCCTCCGTACGAGGCCGGCTCGGCCGACTGCCTCGGCCGGCTCGAGATCAAGGAGACCGGCACTCACCGGCTCCAGATCCGCGATCTCTTCGGCGGCACGCGCGACGAGCCGCAGGCGATCTACCGGCTCGTGATCCGTAAGGCCCGGCCCGACTTCGCCCTCGTCTGCTGGCCGCTCCACATGGAACTCCGCAACGGCGACCGGGCGGCCCTCTCCAAGCCGCTGGCGCTCCGCGGCGGCGGGACGGTGTGCCTCGAAGTGGCGGCGATCCGTCGCGATGGCTTCGACGGCCCGATCGAACTCTCCGTGACCGGCCTGCCGGAAGGGGTGAGCGCCACCGGTTTGCGGATTCCGGCCGGCGCCACCCGCGGCCAGATCCTCTTCACCGCGGCCGATTCCCCCCCGCGAAACCTCGCGAGCGTCTCGATCACCGGCCGGGGCGCGACCGAAGGCGAGGCGATCGAACGTCCCTGCCGGCTCGCCGGGCAGTGCTGGCCGATCCGCGACGGCTGGTCGGAGATTCCCTTCCCGAGGCTCCTCGCCGACACCACCGTCTCGGCCGGTGGCAGCGAGCCCTCCCCGGTCACGCTCCGCATGACCGGCGGTGGGGCCACGACGGCGGCGCCGCTCGAGGCTGTCGAGGGGACCACGATCGAAGTGCCACTCGAACTCCTCAAGCGGGCCGAGGTGCAGGGCGCCACCCTCCAGATGCGCGTCGTCGGTCCAGGCTTCGACCAGATCCCCGGCTTCGAGTTCGACGTCGCGGCCCCGAAGCCGCTCGCGATCGATCTCGCCAAGCTCAAGATCCCCCCGGGCGACCATGCCTTCGCGCTCGTCGCCAGCGCCGTGACGAAGTACGTCCCGGTGACAGCCGGCCAAGCCACGCCCCCCGCCCCTGTCGACATCGCCGAGATCCTCGTTTCGACGCCGATCCATGTGCGGGTGACCCCCGCTGCCAAGGAGGCCACGCCATGAGCCTGTTCCCTGCCAACTGCCCCGGTCCGTTCGGGCGTTTGCCCCTGCCGCACGCCGGCACGATGGGGCGCCGCGAACTGCTCCGCATCGGCATGGCCGGTTTGGGCGGGCTCTCGCTCCCCGGCATCCTCCGCGCCAGGGCCGAGACGCCGGCCGCGGGCAAGCAGCCGACGGCCGTGATCATGGTCTGGCTCCCGGGCGGTGCCTCCCACCTCGACACCTACGATCCCAAGCCCGACCTCACAAGCGAGTACCGCGGCCCGTTCCAGACGATCCAGACGAAGATTCCCGGGGTGCAGTTCACGGAGCTCCTCCCCCGGCAGGCGCGAATCGCCGACAAGTTCACCGTCTTGCGCTCGATGCAGCAGACCGCCGGCGGCCATCCGGCCGGATCGATGCAGATGCTCTCCGGCGATCCCGACACCCGCGACAAGCCGAAGCCGAAGTTCCCCGACTGGATGACGGTGGCCAACTACCTCCGCGCCAAGGAGGGGCCGCGCGACAACCCACTCCCCCGCTACGTCGGCGTCAGTCCGCCGCTGGAATACAACGGGCCGGCCTACCTCGGTGACGCCTATCAGCCGTTCGTCGTCTCCGGCGACCCGAATCAGCCGAATTTCACCGTGCCGCACATCGGCACCGCCAGCGGCCGCGACGGCGCCCGGCTCGACCGCCGCGTTGCCCTCCGAAGGCAATTCGATTCCCTCGAGCGCGCCATCGACAAGCAGTCCGACTTCCAGGCCCTCGATCAATTCGAGACCCAGGCGATGACGCTCCTCACCAACCCCCGCACGAAGGAGGCCTTCGACCTCTCGCGCGAGGACGAGGCGACCCGCGACCGCTACGGCCGCAACGCCTGGGGCCAGCAGCTCCTCATGTGCCGCCGCCTCGTCGAAGCGGGGGTCGACATCGTCACCACGCAGCTCGCCGGCCCCTTGTGTGGTCGGGTCGGCAACTGGGACGACCATGCGGTCAACCATCACATCTTCGATGCCCTCCGCTACCGGGCCGATGCGTACGACCAATCGGTGACGGCGCTCATCGAAGACATCTACGAGCGTGGCCTCGACCAGCGCGTGCTCGTCGTCGTCACCGGTGAGTTCGGCCGCACGCCGCGGATCGAGTATTCGCCGAGCACGGGGGAGGGGGCAGCGAGCGCTCCTGCCGGCACGAAGCAGCCGGGCCGCGACCATTGGCCGCGGGCCTATTCCAACATCTGGGCCGGCGGCGGCATCGAGACCGGCCGCGTGATCGGGGCCACCGATCGCAAGGGGGAGGATGTCACCGAGCGCCGCTGTACGGCCGGCGACTTCCTGGCGACGATCTACCACCACCTCGGCATCGACGCTCCACGGGTGACGATCGACGATCTCAACGGTCGCCCGACACCGGTTGTCGACCACGGCAAGCCGATCGAAGAACTGATGGGCTGAGGAAGACGGCGACGCCCACGGGCGCTGCAGCGACAGGGAGCACTCGATGCGAGGGACACGGTTCACACGGCGTCGGGCCGTCGCCGCCGGTGCCGCTTTAGCGCTCGCGGGGCAGGGGGGATGGTGGGAAACGGCCCGGGCCGATGACGCTCTGGCCGCGTCCTCCCCGCTCGAGCGAGTATCCATCGCGATCCTCGGCTGCGGGATCCGCGGGCCGGCCCATGCCGAGGAGCTGCTCAATGCCCGGCACGGCGCCTACGTGAGCTGGGTCTGCGATCCCGACCGCAGCCGCGCCGAGAAGCTCGCCGACCAGATCGCCCTCAAACAGACGTCGCGGCCACGTGTCGCCTCCGACCTCCGCACGCCGCTCGACGACGCGTCCCTCGACGCCGTCACCGTCGCCACGCCGAACCACTGGCATGCCCTGGCCGCGATCCTGGCGATGGAAGCTGGAAAGCACGCCTACGTCGAGAAGCCGGTCTGCCATTCGATCGAGGAGGGGCAGCGGCTGGCGGCGACGGCCGCCCGCACGGGGCGCGTCTGCCAAGGGGGCACCCAGGCCCGCTCGCTTCCCTGTCTCCGCGAGGCGCGTGCCTTCCTTGCCGCCGGCGGCATCGGCAAGCCGACGCTCGCCCGGATCCTCTACACGAGCCACCGGGCGCCGATCGGCGGCCCGGGCGCCTTCCAGCCACCGGCGGGGGTGAACTACGACCTTTTTTGCGGCCCCGCGCCGCTCGCGCCGCTTTCGCGGCCGCAGTTCCACTACGACTGGCACTGGTTTTGGGCGACAGGCGACGGCGATCTCGGCAACAACGGGATCCACTTTCTCGACGCCGCCCGGAACCTGCTCGATCTCTCGGGCCCCGGGTCGGCGACACTCTCCTTCGGCACCCGCGCCGGCTACGCCGACGCCGCCGAGACGCCCCACACGCAGACGAGCCTGACGCTCTTCCCCGACGTGACGCTCGTCACCGAGATCCGCAATCTGAAAGAGGTCGCCGACGTCGACGGGCTGGGGACAGGAGTGCAGATCCACGGCACCGAGGGGAGCGTCGTTTGGAAGTCGCAAAGCCCGGAAGTGACGGTGCTCGATCGCGAAGGCATGCCGGTGAAGACAATTCCCGGCGATGGAAACCACTTCGAAAAGCATGTCGCCAACTTTCTCGCCGCGGTGAGAGCCCACGATCCGCGGCTCCTCGCCGCCGAGATCGGCGAAGGGGTCCAGTCGACGGCACTGTGCCACCTTGGCAACATCTCGTATCGCCTCGGCGAAGAGATCCCGTTTGCGGCCGTCGCGGAGCGAATCGAAGCCCGGCAGCCGAAGGACGACGCGGCAAGAGTCGTCGACCGCGTCCGCCGGATGCTCTTGGCCAATGGCTGCGCGCCGGCCGGCGACACGATCCGCTGCGGCGAGTGGGTCGAGACGATCGCGGACAACGTGACGAGCGCCGCGGCCCTCACCACCGACCGGGGCCCGGTGCTCGTCGAAGGCCCGGCCCGCGATCTCGAATGGCTCGACTACCGGCGGCCGTTTCTCCTCCCGCAGGCGCGCGGGTGAGGAGGGCCAGGGAGCGAGTCTGGCGACGGGGCGTCTGCCCCCACGCACCCCCGCTTTAGAAGATCGCCCGGATCGGAGAGCCCGTGGCGATGCGATGCGGCCGGCCGAGCGGGTCGAGGATCTCCCGGGCGGGATCGATCCCGAATCGCCAGTAGATCGTCGCGGCGAGATCCCCCGGCGTGACCGGATCGGCCACGGGGTGGGCACCGATCCGATCGCTCGCCCCGTGGATCGCCCCACCTTGGATCCCTCCGCCGGCCAAGAGCACCGAATAGCAGTGGGGCCAATGGTCGCGGCCGGCGCCGGAATTGATCTTCGGCGTCCTGCCAAACTCTCCCATCGCCACGACGAGCGTCGATTCCAGAAGGCCACGCTCGTCGAGATCGGTGATCAGCGCGGCGAGCGACTTGTCGGCGATCGGAAGGAGATGGTTCTTGTGCTGGCTCGCGCCCTTGGCGTGGGCGTCCCAGTTCTGCCCCTGCTGGCGGTAGTCGTAGACGTTCACGAACGGCACGCCTGCCTCGACGAGCCGGCGGGCGACGAGGAGATTCTGCCCTCGCATCTGCCGTGCCACCCCCATCTCGCCGCCACCGCCGTTGACCTCGCCGGCGGGGAGCGGATCGGCCGTGAAGCCGTAGGCCTCGCGGACATGCGCCGGCTCGCGCGAGACATCGAGCGCTTCCCGAATCGCCTCCGATTCGAGGAGGCGACAGGCACGATCGGTGAAGGCAGCGAAGGGATTCACCCCGGGCACGGCCGCCGTGCCGCGATCGAGCGCCGCAAGGAGGCCGAGGCGGCCGGCGCGGCGGACGGCGTCCGAGCCCTGCCGCGGCAGGAGGGCATCGACGGGATACGTCCGTGCCACCGGATCGACGTCGACGAGGAGCGGATCGTGCGCGGCTCCGAGGAAGCCGGCCCCCTGACACGGGACAGGATGGACATTGCGGAACACATGCGGCAGCGACGCAAACGCCACCTCGCCGACCGGCGCCGGATTGAGGGCCGAGACGACGCTTCCATGGGAGGGATAGAACTGCCGCGTCGGTGCGAACAGTTCCCGATCCGGCCCCTCGAGGGGGCGGCCGGTGAGGGCATGGATCGAGGCCGAATCGTGGAGATTCGCCTCGTGGTGCATGCTCCGCACGATCGCGAGTTTGCCCATCACCCGGGCCAGCCCTGGCAGATGCTCGCAGATCTGCACGCCGGGAACCGCGGTGGAGATGGCGGCAAACTCCCCACGGATGTCGGCAGGAGCCGACGGCTTCATGTCGAACGTCTCGAGATGACTCGGGCCGCCGTACCAGAAAAGAAGGATGCAGGCGCGGATCGGACGGGCCACCGCCACCTCGGCCCCGGCGACACGAGCCCGGAGGAGGCCGCCGAGCGACAGTCCCAGGCCCCCACCGATCCCGGCGCCAAAGGAGAGATCGAGAAACACCCGCCGCCCCAGGCGGAGGCCACGGGCACGGGTCGGTCTCCTTATCCCACGTCTCATCGGAAGGGGCTCACGGGACCATGGGTCAACGGTCGGTGGCGGCCGTTTCGCCGGCCGGCAGCGGAACCTGATCAGCCGAGGTCAGGTAGGCGACGAGGTCGCGGACGTCATCGTCCGAGAGCTTCGAGAGGAGACCTTCGGGCATGAGCGACTGCTGCTGCACTACCTGCTCAGCGATGTCGTGGCGGTCGAGGACGATCGGCGCCTGGGCGGTCTGGACGGTGAGCGTCCGCTCGTCGGCGGCGCTGATCACGCCGGTGATGGCCCGGCCGTCGGCGAGGACGAACGACACCGCCCGGAAGTCGGCGCCGACGCTCGCGCCGGGATCGATGACGTTTTCGAGGAGGTAGTCGAGGTTTTTGCGGTTGGAGCCGGTGAGATCGGGGCCGAGCTTCCGCCCTTCGCCGAACAACACATGGCAGCTCGCGCAGTCCCTGGCGAACAGCGCCCGGCCATGCCCGCGGTCGGCCGCCGCCACCACCTCGGCCGAGAGTTCCTGCCGCCAGCGCTCGATGAGTTCCTTCTTGTCGGCCGCGCTGACGCGCACCTGCCCCCACAGGTTCCCGAGCCGCTCCGCGAGCGCCGCGTCGCCGAAATCGGCGATCTGCCGGGCATGGAAGGCGGAGATCTCCTCGGCCCGAATCTGCCCGGCTTGAATCGCATCGAGGAGCTTGGCCGCGTAGGCCGGCCGGGAGGCGAGGAGATCGACGAGCGCCGAGCGGTCGGCGGGGGAATAGATCCCGGCTGACCCGAGGGCCTTGGCCGGCGTGTCGGGATGGTCATACCGGGCCAGGCCAGCGAGCGCCTCGGCGATCACGGGGCGGTCGCCGAGGAGCCCCTGGAGGAGCGTGGCGCCATCCTCGGGCACCGTGGCGACGAGCGTCCGCACCGCCTGGCGACGGGCCTCGGGCGCAGCCGAGCTATCGAGGGCCACCTGCCGAACGGTCTCCATGCCTCGTCCCTCGCCGAAGAGAACGTCGAGCTCGCGGACGGCCTGGACGGTGGCCTCGTCGGGAGCCGCGGCAAGTGCCCCCGACATCTCCGCATAGCCGGCCGGCGGGGCGGCCTGCCGCCAGCCGCGGAGGCCGTCGGCCAAGCCGGTGACGAGGTCGCGACGCCGCGCCGGATCCCCGTCGACGGCGGCCTTGAGGAGCGTCGCCACGAGGTCGGGGCGCTCGTCGACACGACCCGCCACCCACCGGGCGAGGTTGCGGCGCAGCTGCGGCAGCGCCGCGGTGCCGGCGAGGGCCACCGCCGCATCGGGATGCCGGGCCACCGACGGCGCGAGGCCAAACCAGACGAGCTTCGGAAACTGGGCGTCGGCCGCGAAGGTGTCGTGGGTGGCAAGCGCCCCGGCAAGGCTCCAGGCCGGGCCATCGGCGAGCCGACCGACGGCCGAGGCGAGATGGAGCTGCACCGGGCCTGCCAGATCGGTAGCCGCCAAGGCAACAAGCCGCTCGACGACCGCCGGCGAAGGCTGACGGCCTCCCGGCGAACAGGCGTCGACGAGGAGCCGCACGCCCCAGCTGCGCACGAAGGGATCGCTGTCGCCGAGGCACTTCACGAGGAAGTCCTCGTCGAGGGCTCGAGTCTGGTCGGTCGCGGGCTGATCGATCGCGGGCTGGTCTATCGCGGGCTGGTCTATCGCGGCCAAGGCCCACAGGGCGCGGAGGCGGTGGGCAGGATCAGCCGCCCCGGCAGCGCGTTCGCGAAGCCAGGCGATGTCGGCGGCGAGGTCGTCGCCACGGAGCGCCCGCTTCTGCCATTCCCGGACCACGGCCCGGCTCCACCACTGGTCGGCGACGAAAAGATTGCCGCGGAGGGCCGTCCCTTCGAGCGCGGCGACATCGACGCGGGCCGGCGTCCGCGGGGCCCCGTAGACGAGCTTGTAGAT
Source organism: Pirellulales bacterium (assembly GCA_044342095.1). Classification (GTDB taxonomy): domain Bacteria; phylum Planctomycetota; class Planctomycetia; order Pirellulales; family UBA1268; genus QWOP01. Next base: position 641 of record JBIIQL010000051.1, on the reverse strand, counting down.
TCGGCCGCTGGTGCGGTGGACGCCGTCATGGTCGTGGCACTCGCCGGTATCGGACCAATCGGCGATGTAGACGCCGCCATCGGGGCCACTGACCAGATCCATCCCGCGATAGAACGGATCGGCGATGAAGCAGAGATCGTCGCCGTGCGACGCGGTGTAGCCGGCCCCGAGCGGCTCGAGGAGATCGTGGTTGATCCGGCGGCCGTGGAGGTTGAGCGTGAACACGCCGCCGCGGTACTCCTGCGGCCAGTTCGTGCCGCCGTAGATCATGAGACCGATGTGGGCATGGCCACCGCCGGCGGCGCTGGTCTTGTCGGAGACACCGAAGCGGATGTCGCTCCACTTCTCGCCGGTGTCCCAGTGGACATGGTCGGCCACCTGCGGGACGAGGTCGTAGACGTGCGACTCCAGATCCGTGCCATACATCCGCTCGGTGTGCGCCCCGTACACCGCATGCCAGAGGTGGCCGATGACGGTGTTGATGACGAACGTCTCGCCATGCTCGTCGAAGTCGGTGCCCCAGGAGTTCGTCATCCCGGAGATCACCCCCTCGACGACCTTGCGGCCGGGGTGGTAGCGCCACACGCCGGTGTTGATCTCGACGCGCTGCGAATCCCCCGCGCCGGGAACGCCGATCCGCG
>JBIIQL010000492.1:0-3353 GCA_044342095.1 Pirellulales bacterium | reverse complement strand
CCCCGCGCACCTTCCACATCGAGATCTCCCCTTACCTTGGCGAGGGCCTCAGCGAGATGCTCCTCGCGCACGAGGTGAAGACGACCGTCCGCCAACCGGCCGACGGCACCGGGCTTCTCCTCGGCCTCTACATGCTCGTGCCGCTCCTCCTCATGGCGGGCTTTTGGATGACCCTCCGCCGGGCCCGCGACCCGCTTGGCGGCTCAGGATTCCTCGGGGGATTCAGCAAGTCGCCGGCCAAACGCTATGGCGCGAGCGACCGGCAGGTGACCTTCGCCGACGTCGCTGGCCTCGAGCAGGTCAAGGAAGACCTCAAGGAGATCGTCGACTTCCTCAAAGACCCGCGTCGCTTCCAGCGCCTCGGCGGGCGGGTGCCGAAGGGGGTACTCCTCATGGGCCCGCCGGGCACCGGCAAGACGCTCCTCGCCCGGGCGGTCGCCGGTGAGGCGGGCGTGCCGTTCTTCTCGATCTCCGGCAGCGAGTTCATCCAGATGTTCGTCGGCGTCGGGGCGTCGCGCGTGCGCGATCTCTTCAAGACCGCCAAAGACGCCTCGCCGGCGATCCTGTTCATCGACGAGATCGATGCCGTCGGTCGCCATCGCGGCACCGGTCTGGGCGGCGGTCACGACGAGCGTGAACAGACCCTCAATCAGATCCTCTCCGAGATGGACGGCTTCAGCCCGTCGGAGGCGGTGATCGTGCTCGCCGCCACGAACCGGCCCGACGTCCTCGATCCCGCGCTGCTCCGCCCCGGTCGCTTCGACCGCCACGTCACCGTCGACCGCCCCAACCTCAAGGCGCGCGTCGCCCTGTTCCGCGTTCACACCCGGAAAGTCCCGCTCGCGGCCGACGTCAATCTCGACCGGCTGGCCAGCGGCACGGTGGGCCTGACCGGCGCGGACATCCGCAACCTCGTCAACGAAGCCGCCCTGTGGGCGACACGCCACGACAAGGACGCCGTCGACTCCTCCGACTTCGACTATGCCCGTGACAAGGTCCTCATGGGGCCGAAGCGGGAGGAAGTGCTCGTCGGCCGGGAGAAGTCGATGACCGCCTACCACGAGGCGGGCCACGCCCTGGCCGCCTGGCTTCTGCCGGAGGTGGACAAGGTTCACAAGGTGACGATCATCCCCCGCGGCCGGGCGCTCGGCGTCACGCAACTGGTGCCGGAAGAAGACCGGATGAACGTCGGCGAGACGGCGCTGCGAAACCGGCTCGTGATGGGACTCGCCGGACGTGCCGCCGAGAAGCTCGTGTTCGGGGAATATTCCGCCGGCGCCGAGAACGACCTCGTCCAGTCGACGCGCATCGCCCGCCGGATGGTCGCCCACTGGGGGATGAGCGAGAAGGTGGGGCCGGTGGCCTGCCATGGCTCCAACGAGCACCCCTTCCTCGGCCGCGACGTCTACGAGCAGCGCGAGTTCAGCGACCACACCGCGCGTGTCATCGATGACGAGGTGACGCGGATCCTCGGCGAGGCCGCCGTCCGCGCGACGAACCTCCTCTCCGACAACCGCGACAAGCTCGACCGGCTCGCCGCGGCCCTCGAGGAACGGGAGATGCTCGACGACACCGACCTCGTCGGGATCATCGGCCCTGCCGCCCCGCGCCGGCCCGAGGATCAGCCATCCGCCGCGCCCCTTCCCCCGCCACCGCTCCCCGGGGCCATTCCCGCCGCCCGCGACTGACGCCGCACCGGCCAAGCTTTCTTCCCGCCGCCCGTCACCTCTCCTTCCCTTCCGATGCTCGCCCACTCCGTTTTTTTCAGGCTCAAGGATCGTTCCCCGGCCGCGATCGAGCGCCTCATCGCCAGCTGCCGCGAGCACCTCTCCGGCCATCCCGGCGAGGTCGTCTTCGCCGTCGGCACCTGTGCCCCCTACGACCGGCACGTCAACGACCGCGACTGGCAGGTCGCCCTCCACATCGTGTTCGACTCGCACGCCGCCCACGACACGTACCAGCAGGCCGAGCGGCACGAGATCTTCATCGCCGCTCATGCCGACAGCTGGGAGCAGGTCCGCGTCTTCGATGCCGACCTCTCCGTCTGCAACACCTGACGCCCCGTCACACGACGCGGCAGCGTGACAGGGAGATCGCGCCCCCGAAGCAGATCGCGATGTCGTGGCCGGGAAGCCTGGGACGCTCGTGGTAGTTGGCTCCCCACAGCCAGCCGTCCGGCGTCTCGCTGAACACGAGCTTGAACGGCGAAGCATCGACGGCACACTCGATGATCGGCGGATCGCTACCGGCATGCCCCTCGGGCACCGTGGCTGGGTCGGGGAGATTGACGTTCCAGAACTCCCCCGGCTCGAGCGTCATTCGATCGATCCGCGCGAGCACCTGGCTCACCCAGCGTCCGGCCCGCTCCCAGTCGATCGCGGCACTCCGCCCCCGATACTGCGACACCGCCAAGCTCCGGCGGCCGTGGAGCGCCGCCTCCCGGGCCGCGGCGACGGTCCCCGAGAGATGCACGTCGACGCCGAGATTGCCGCCGGCGTTGATCCCGGAGAGCACCCACGCCGGATCGGGACACAGTGCGGAGAGCGCCAGCCGCGTGCAATCGGCCGGCGTGCCGTCGATGCAGAAGCGCCCCGGCCCCACCGTGCGCACAGCCAATGGCCGGTGCGTCGTCACCCGGTGGCCGCCGCCGGAATGACAGACATCGGGCGCCACGACGACCATCTCCCCGCCGAAGCCCGCCGCGGCGCGCTCGAGCGCGGCCAGGCCCGGGGCGTCGATGCCGTCGTCGTTGGTGAGCAGGAGCTTCGGCTGTCGGTTCGTCATCATTCCTCCGCCATGGTCGTCGGTCTCAGAGATCTCATCGGTCTTGTCGGCCCCGCGCCGGCCACCTCGATGGCCAGCGCTTGAATGATCCCCCACATTCCATCGGCCGCAGTCGCCGCGAGCCGACAGACATCCTCGGCATCGGTCTCCTGCGGCGCGTCGGGATTGGCGACGTTGGTGATCACCGAGACGGCGACGACGTCGACCCCGAACCGGCGCGCCGCAAGCACCTCAGGCGTCGTCGACATCCCCACCGCATCGGCCCCCAGCCGGAGGAGCATCCGGTATTCGGCACGCGTCTCGTAGGTCGGCCCGAGAAGCCGAGCGTAAACCCCGGCCCGCGCCCTGCCCCCGTTCTGCCGGGCGGCCGCCAGCGCCAGCGCCACAAGCTCCCTCCGATAGATCTCGGCGCTCGCCCGTCCGATCCGATCCCCTCCATCTTTGGCCGGCCCCGGCGCGGCGTTCGGCCGCCGCACGAGGTCGAGATGGTCGTCGAGGACGAGAAGCTCTCCCCCCGCCATTCCTGGCCGCAGGCCGCCGGAAGCATTCGTGACCAGGAGCGTGCGGAC
>JBIIQL010000491.1:0-3367 GCA_044342095.1 Pirellulales bacterium | reverse complement strand
TGCGATCCATCGCTGTTTGGTCGTGACCATTTTACGATCGACCTCATCATGGACGGGATGACCACCGACCAAGAAATCGATCGTCCAAGCGTTCCCAGGGAACGAATCCACGACGCGATGCACGATCGGCATCTGCGCGAAGATCGCCAAATGGCGTTCGTCGCTGGCCTCGTCGTCCCGGCGCGGACTTTTCTCTCGCAACTCCTCTGACGCGTGGGATCGCGTGGCGGAGCGCGGGGAGAGACGTCTTCGGGTGTCGGTCGAGCTCGGAGTGTCTTGGCAACGACGGGCCGCTACGCGACGTCCCAGCCGCGGCGATATTCCTTCGAGAGCCAGCCGTTGGCGGCTTCGTCGTTGGTGACCCTGCCGGTGGCCGGGTCATACTCGATGGGGATGCCTGCCCGGTAGGCGACGTTGCCCAAGAGCACCGTCTCGGTGAAGGGAGCAGCGTAGGAAAAATCGCTCCCCGTCCGCGAGCCGGTCTTGCAGGCCGCGATCCACTGGGCATGGTGGCCGGGGGAATCGGGGAGCGACGGCGGCGGAGTGACGAAGCCCTGGAAGCGATCCTCGGGGAGGAGCTTCGGGTGGCCGTCGTGGGCGATCGCGATCCGCCCCTTCTCGCCGACGAACAGCGAGCCGTTCATCGGGATCTCCGCGGCGATCGCCGCCGGTGGCTTCGCCTCCCCCTCGTACCAATGGAGCGTCACCGGCCCACGGTCACCGCGCGGGCCGAAGGCGAACGTCGTCTCCATCCAGGTCGGGGCGCTGTCGGGTTGTGGTGGAGGCCCCTTCGATTCGACGCGAACCTTGCCGCCGAGCTCGAGCCCCCAGAAGGCCGGGTCGGCCAGATGGATCGCCATGTCCCCCACGGCGCCGCAGCCGAAGTCCCACCAGCCGCGCCACTTGAAGGGGGCGTAGGCCGGATCGTAGGGGCGCTGGGCGGCCGGCCCGAGCCACAGATCCCAGTCGAGATTCGCCGGCGCGGCCTGGCCCCCCTTGGGCGCCTCGATCCCCTGCGGCCACCACTTCCCGGGACGGTCGGTGATCACATGAACGTCGCTGACCTTTCCGATCGCCCCGCCGCGGAGCAGCTCCACGAGGCGGAGGTAGCCGGGATGCTCGTGGTTTTGCGTCCCCATCTGGGTCGCCAGCCCCTTCTCGGCCGCGAGCTTGGCGACGATCCGCGCCTCCTCGACGGTGTGGGTGAGGGGCTTCTCGCAGTAGACATGGAGGCCGCGGCGGAGGGCGCGGACGGTGGCCGGGGCGTGGTGGTGGTCGGGGGTGGAGATGACGACGGCGTCGAGCTTCGTGTCGGCGAGCATCGCTCGGTAGTCGGAGAACCGGGCTGCAGCCGGGAATCGGCCCGCCGCAGCGGCGAGGGTGGCCGCATCGACATCGCAGAGGGCGACGATGTTTTCCCCAGCCACGGCGTCGAGATTGGAGCCGCCGCGGCCGCCGACGCCGATCACCCCGACATCGAGCCGGTCGTTCGCCCCGAGGACCCGCCGACCGCCGGCCGAGATCGTCCACAGCGCCGGCCCGGCGCCTGCCGCCGTGCGGAGCATCGATCGTCGTGAGAGCCTCTTGCCGCCCATGACATACCTCGTTGAGCCTGGCCTTCATTCGTCAGCCACAGGGACGCTTCCCCGCGGTATCAGCGATTCTCGATCCGGTAGACCGCCTTGTCGGTGCGGAGGAAGAGCGCGGGGCCGACGGCGATCGGCGTGGCCATGATCTCGCCGTCGAGTTGGTTCGTCGCCTCGACGTGGAACGCCTTCCCCGGCGTGAGGATGAACGTCTGCCCCTCCCGGTTGCCGACATAGATCCGGCCGTCGGCATAAAGGGGTGACGAACAGAAATTGCCGCCGAGCCTTTCGCTGAAGCGGACCTCCCCCGACGCGGCGTCGAGGCAGGTCGCCACCCCCTTGTCGCTCACCATCACGATCTCATCGCCGACGAGAATCGGCGAGGGGATGTTCGGGACGCTCTTCTTCACCCGCCAGGCGATCTCGGGAAGGGTGTCGCCGGTGGGCAGCTTCACGGCGAGGAGCTCAGGCTGCATGAAGCTCGTGCTGACGTAGGCCATCCCGTGGCCGACGATCGGCCGGGGCACGATCGAGAAGCCGAGCACGCCATAGGCCTGCTTCCAAAGCTCACGACCATCGTTCGGATCGTAGGCATAGAGCCAGTCGGCGCCGGTCGAGAGGAGGACCGGGCGGCCGCCGATCTCGGTGACGATCGGCGATCCGTAGGCCTTCTTGAGCTGAGGCTCGGGATTGCGTTCCCCCGATCGCTCCGTCTTCCAGGCCACGGCGCCGGTGGCGGTGTCGAGGGCGACGATGTACTGCTGGTCGCTCCCGTCGCAGTCGAAGATCAGTCGATTTTCGAAGAGCACCGGCGTTCCGCCGGCGCCGTTCTCGTGCTTGATCTTCTGGAGCGTGTGCGACCAGACGATCTCGCCGGAGGCCGCATCGACGCAGGCCGTGCCGTTGGTACCGAAGTGACAGTAGAGTCGCCCACCGTCAAGGATCGGCGAAGGGGAGGCGTAGGAATTGAGCGAGTGGATCGGGTCGGGCTGCGATTGGCGGAAGAGCTCGATGTCGTGGAGGACCTTCCCCGTGGCGGCATCGAGGCACACGGCCCGCAGGCTCACCGGCCCCGACACCTGGAGCGAGGACGAGTTCTCCACGTTCGCCAGCCGTTCGGCCTTCTCGGCCTCCGAAAGAGGCGTTTCCACAGCTGTCGTCAGCCAGAGGCGACCGTCAGCGAGCACCGGGCTCGACCAACCCTTCCCCTCGACCGGCGTCTTCCAGACGACGTTCTCCGTCTCACTCCAAGACCGGGGGAGATTCTTCGCGGCAGGGGCATGCCCCTGCCCGGCAGGCCCGCGCCACTGGCTCCAGGAGGGAAGCGCCTCGGCCACGGCGCCTCCGCTCATCGGCGTCATGGAAAGCAAGGCCACCGTCACGATCGATTGTCCGAGCCTGCGCATCGCTTCTCCTCGAGGTCGGTTCGTGTGGGACACCGCATCGTCCGTTCAACGGGCCGGGGGGGCAAATGGAAGCTTCCCCTTGCCCCGGGGCACGAGGGCCGGCTGCGGGCCGGTGCGCTCGTAGACCCGGACGTAATCGACTTCCATCTCGGCCGGGAACGGCGTCGTGGCATCGGGATTCCCGAGGAACTTTCCGCCAACGGCGAGATTGATCAACACCTGAAACGGCTTGTCGAACGGCGCCGGCCAGGGATTGAGATCGGCCTCGGCCTGCGGGGCGACGCCCCCCTTCTCGTCGACCCGGCCCGTGCTCCACCAAGAGTTCATCGTGGCATACACCTTGCCGTCGACCTCCCAGTGCATCTCGCCGGGGTT
>JBIIQL010000490.1:0-3370 GCA_044342095.1 Pirellulales bacterium | reverse complement strand
GGGCGATTCCCGCCGCCGATACCACCGGGACGATTGCCGCCACCAATCTGACCGGGGAGCGTCGTGGCGCCGCCGGGGCCAGCGCCGCCGCCGAGCCCACCGGGTCGGTTGCCCCCCAAGCCACCGGCTCCACCGGCCCCTTGCCCCGCACCGCCGATCTGGCCGGGGCGAAACGACGGAGCGGGCCGATTGGCAAAGCCACCACCGGGACGGCTCGCGGAGCCGCCGCCAAGCTGGCCGGGAAGCGTGGTCGCGCCCCCAAGCCCGCCCGGGCGCCCGCCGAGTTGCCCCCCCGGACCGTTGGGCCGATTGAGCCCGCCGAGATTCCCAGGCTGCGGCGAGGGGCGCGTGAGGCCACCGAGATTCCCCGGCTGCGGGGAAGGCCGCGTCATCGGGCTGCCACCAACACCTCCCATGCCGGGCCGGCTGACGCCGCCACCGAGTTGGCCGGGTTGCGGCGCAGGCCGGGTGGCAGCGCTCGGAAACGAGGGGCGAGCCATGTTCGTCCCCATGCCCGGCCGCTGGAAGTTAGGCTGGCCTGCGGGCCGCTGCATGCCCTGCATGCCGCCGGGCGCGGGGCGCTGCATCGCCTGCCCCATGTTTGGCCGCTGCATGTTCGCCTGCGGGCTCGGCCGCGACATCGGCTGTGCCGGGCGGGCCATCTGCTGCCCCATGTTCGGCCGTTGCGTGTTCATCTGCGGTCGCTGCATCTGCGGCGCAGGGCGGGACATCTGCTGCCCCATGTTGGGCCGCTGCATCTGCGGCGCAGGGCGTTGCATCTGCGGAGCCGGCCGCGACATCTGCGGCCGGGCTGCGGGAGCGGACGGTCGGGCACCGCCGCCACCGACTCTCCCCATCGGCGGACGGGCTTCAACTACGAGCGGGATCGCCGCCAGGAGGAGCACCGCACAGGCACACGCAAGGATCGCGCGCATTCGAAAGGCACCTTTGAAGTTGGGATGAAATCCCGGGATGGTTCGTGGGAAATGGCGCCGCGGGAACCCTCGGCAGGATCGCGCGACATGCGGGCACACTCTTCGTGGCTCGAGGGGCTTTGGTTCGGTTGCGCCGAATCCATTCCCCTGAGCCAGCCTCATGGCGCGGCCAGCGACCAACGGTCACCGGCCACGCCACGCGGGCAACGACTTACTTCGCCAGCGGCTTGCCGGGGACAACCGGCACGGCGGGCGCACCGGGAACCGCGGGCCGCACGCCAGCGGCCGGAGCCGGGGCGGCCGGCTTGGCGGCAGGAGGCGCCGGGGCTGCCGGCACGATCTTGACGGCGGGAGTGGTCGGGGCCGCGGGCACGGCCGGCTTCGCAGCCGAGGGGGCCGCCGCCGCCGGACTCGCCTTGGGCGCCTCGGCAGCCGGGGGAGCGGCTGGCTTCGTATCACGGCCTGGAAGCGTCGCTTCGGGCTGCGGCGGCCGGCGGGCCACGGTCAGCTCGAACTCCGGCTCGTCGACGCCGCCGATGATCCGGTCGCTCGAGCGAACGATGAAATGATCGGCGTCGGTCGGCGTCACCGTCACGGTGGCCGAGCCGGTCGTTCCGTCGGGCATCGTGGCCTCCGACTTGATCACCCAGCCGGCTTCCGTCGGCACCCATTCACCGGTGCTGTAGCCGCCGTCGGAATCGAACGTCCAGCTGCGGATCACCCCCTCGAGCGGATCCCAGCCGATCCGCTGATGGCTCCGCGATTCGGGCATCCCGGCGACGGCGAGCGTGTAGTCGCCAAGGAGGAAATTCCCGTCATCCTCCCACCGATAGCTGATCGTCGTCTTTCCCTCCGGGCTTTCGTCGATCCACTCACCGACGAGGAACGACACGGCAGAGAGCATTTCCGCCGGCGTCGGCGGCGGATCGTCGGCAAACTCGCTGTAGGAGGCGATCGGCCAGGAATCCCCCACCTTGTCGCGGACGGCTGCGTAGCGCACCTGCGCGGCGACGTCGCTGTCCGGAACGGTGATCAACCGCACCCCCTCCTCGATCGCCAGGCTATCGCCGACCGTGCGTACCCCGGTCACCTCCATCTGGAGTTCGGCCTTGGGGAAACGCTCGAAAAAGGCCTTGAAAAGCCCGCTGATCTGTTCGCGGCCGGCAAACACGTTGCCGTTCTCGTCGACGAGTTCCCCCTTCTCGGCAAACAACGCGGCGAGGGCCTCGGCATCCCCCTTGTTGAAGGCTTCGATCGTGGCGAGCTCCGCCTTCTTCACCGCCTCGACGAGCTCCGGCGGCGCCGGTGGGGCCTCGATGACGGCCACTTCGACGACATCGACCTCGACGACGGCCCCCTCGGCAGCCGGCGCCGCGGCTGCGGGAACTGCGGACGATGCAGCCGGAGCCGCTCCCTGCCAAGCCACCGCGGGTCCACCGAGAAGCGTCCAGCCGAAGGCACAGGCCAAGGCCAACCGCGGGGCCCAGGCTGCCGACAGCGCCATCGATTCCGTCGCCGCAAACCGGCGACCCACCGTACCGTCCATGCGATCCCCCTGAAAATGCCGTGGAGTGAGAAGTGCAAGTGTGCGTTCGAGGGGTCGAACCACCCCCGTCCTCATAACACACCATCTTCCCGCCAGTTCTGCAAGCATCCTGCGCCGTCGGCGACGCAGGTCGCTGCGGAAATGAACGATACGAACGGACGTCTGGAAGGAACGCCCACACGAGGGCTCGATTGCACCCGCGGCGCGGCTCCGCATAGCCTGCCGCTGTCAGGTCGTCCGATGGCCGGCCCCGATGGGACCCGTGTCACGGTCGAACCGACGCCCCAGCCTTCATTTTGCAGCCTTTCCAGGAGAACGCGCATGGCGATTCCCGATTCCCTCCCCACGAAACAGGCCTTCTCGCTCCTCGAGGAGTTCAAAAACTTTGCCTTCAAGGGCAACGTCGTCGATCTCGCCGTCGGCGTGATTATCGGAGCCCAGTTCGGCAAGATCGTCACGAGCCTCGTCGAGAACGTGATCATGCCGCTTCTCGGCGCCGTCATGCCGGGCGACCAGAGCTACAAGGACTGGAAGCTCCCGATCGGGGACGGCGTGCCGGTGGGGCTGTTCCTGGCCGATGTCGTGAGCTTCGTGATCCTCGCCGCGGCGCTCTTCCTGTTCATCGTGAAGTTTCTCGGCTGGTTGATGAAGTCGAAGGCCGCCGGTGCGACGGAGGCGGCCCCGGAACCTTCGAAGGAGGAGAAGCTCCTCACGGAGATCCGCGATCTCCTCAAGGCCCAGGCCTGAGCGGCCTGGCGGGGATGCGCGGGGAGCGACAGGCTCGCGAGAGACCCACGCCCGCGCTGAGCGGACGATGAATCCCGAGCGAGCGCGAAGTGAAAGCTCGCGATAAAGCTCGCCCGAGCGAGCGCGAAGTGAAAGCTCGCGA
>JBIIQL010000489.1:0-3376 GCA_044342095.1 Pirellulales bacterium | reverse complement strand
GTCACCCGACTCGGCGAGCTTTTCCCACCGCCAGCCGCTCCGGCGGCTGGCCCCTGACGCGGCACCGAAAGGCTTGGGAGCACCTGGATTACGGGCGGGGAGAGGAGGGGGGGCGGCCGCCGGTCAGCGGCGCCGATTTGCCGGCGGGGGGCGGAGGGGCGTAGAGTTCGCCCCAGGCGGGTTGGCGGATCAGGGATGGTTCGCCCCGCGCCCGACGGCACGCCCCCGAGCCGACCACTGGCGTGCATTCGTCTTGCTCTTTTCAGGCGAGCTTTTTCAGGGAGGACCCGATGGCCCGACACGATTCCACCGGCCCCGGTAACACGGCCGCAGCGTCCTCCCCGGCAAGCCACCCAGGGCAGGTGGCGCTCGCCGAGGCAGCAGGGCAAGCCATGCCGCTCGATCGCCTTTCGCCGCTGGCCGCCGTGGCAGCCTGGCTCGCGACCGACCCCGACCCCGAGGTCGGCGCCGCGCTCGTGGCAGTGATCCGCACCGACACGCGCATCGAACTCGATCCCGACGAAGTCAGCGCCGTCCTCCGCGACGCCCGCGGCGAGGGGCTCGACGCCGAGACGACGTTCGAGCGGCTCATCCTCCAAGGAGAGTGGCTTTCGATGGACCGGCTGGCCCGCATTCGCCCCCGCTGAAGCGGCGCTGACTTTCGCGCCCACGAATCCATGACGCGATCTCCCCACGATCTCGCCCTCCGGAAAGATCCGGTGCTGCGCCGCGTCATCGACGCGATCGGGCCCCAGCCGAGCTACTACCGCGAGCGGACCGACTTCGAGACCGCCTGCCGGATCATCGTCGGTCAGCAGCTTTCCTACGCAGCGGCCACCACGATCTGGGAACGGGTGCGCGGCGTCGTGCCGCGCTGGCGTCCCCCCGAGGTGGCCGCCCTCTCCGCCGACCGGCTCCGGGCCCTGGGCCTGAGCCGGAGCAAGGCGACGTTCATCCAGGAGCTCGCCTCCCGCAGTGAATCAGGCGCCCTCGACTTCCGACGGATCCGCAAGCTCGACGACCTCGCCGCTGGAGAGGCGCTCCGCGGGATCAAGGGTTTTGGGCCGTGGTCGGTGGAGATGTTCCTGATCTTCGCCCTCGGCCGCGACGATGTGTTCAGCGTCGGTGACGCGGGGCTGCGGCGGGCCGTCTGCGATCTCTATGGCGTCTCCCCGGCAGAGTACGAGGGGCGAATCGAGGGGATCGCGGAACGCTGGCGGCCGTATCGCAGCCATGCCTGCCGCTACCTGTGGGGCTGGCTCGCGCATGCGCCGCGCACGCTGGCGTCATCGTCATCGAAGCGACGCTGACGAGCGACCGCCGCAGGGTCAATCGTCTTGTGCGTTTAGGGCCTGGCGAATGACCACGGTCCGATCGGCGAGCACGTGCGTCTGCGTCGTCGTTGTCCCTCCCGGCCAGCGGATCTCGATCCGGTCGACGACATGGGAAGCCCCGAGTCCAAAGTGGAGCGTCGAGCCGTGGTGGCTCTGGTATCCGCGGCCGGCGTGGACTTCGGCGGTCTGCGTCCTCCCGTCGGCCGTCACCCGCACCCTCGCCCCGACGGCATCGCGATTGCCGTCGCTGCCCACGAGCCGCACCCCGAGCCAGCCATGCTCGCGGGGGCTCTCGTTGCGGAGGATCGTCGGACGCTCGCGCCAATTGAGCACGACGACGTCGACCCGGCCATCGCCGTCGAGGTCGTCCACCCCGATCCCCCGCCCACAGGCGACGATGTCGAGCCCGGGGCCGCAGGTCGCGGTGACGTTTTCAAACCGTCCTTTGCCGACGTTCTTGAGCACCGCGTCGCGCACCTCGAGCCGCGTCGCTGGCCACCATCGCTCGACACCCTCGTTGAAATCTCCCATCGCGACGTAGAGATCGGGGAGGCCGTCATCGTCGAAGTCGGCGAAGGCGGTGCCCCACTTGATGTGCGGCACGACCCCGTCGGCCGCCCGCGCCGCGAGCGTGCCGTCGTCGTAGAAGCCTCCGGCATTGCGGTAGAGGGTCGGCGGCTCGCTCGAGAACGTCGTCGTGTAGAAGTCGATCCGTCCGTCTCCGTCGACGTCGGCATCGTCGACGCCCATGTTTCCCTGCGACCGCCCCTCGCCGTCGAAGGCGACGCCACGGAGCACCGCCACTTCCTGAAACCGTCCCCGGCCGTCGTTCTCGAAGAGGAAGTTCGCCATCTCGTCGTTCATGACGAGGAGATCGGCGTCGCCGTCGTCGTCGTGGTCGGTGGCCAACACCCCCATGCCGCGCCCCACTGCCTCCGCGATCCCGGCCTCCACCGTGGCATCGGTAAACGTCCCGTCGCCCCGGTTGAGATAGAGCTTGTCGGGGGCCGGCGGATGATCGAGCGGGCTCGGAAAGACGGGCTCCCCTTCGAGGCGTCGCTCGGGACTCGTCGCCGGATCGAAGACGACGTAGCTCGACGCATAGAGGTCGAGTCGACCATCGAGATCGGCGTCGAGAAAGGCCGCTCCCGCGCCGACATGACCGGCCCCCGGAACATCGGCCTCGGCGGTGACATCGCGGAACGTCCCGTCCCCTTCGTTGTGGAGGAGGAGATTCTGGCCCACCCTCGTGACATAGAGATCGGGAAGACCATCCTCGTCGTAATCGGCGGCCGCGACCCCCATCGCCAGGCCGAGATGCCCGATGCCAGCCGGCTCGGTCATGTCGCGGAAACGAAAGTCACCTTCGTTCCGGTAGATCCGACTCGTGTGCCGGGGGCGGCCGTCGGCCCCGGGTTCGAGGGCCCCGCCGAGGAGGAGAATGTCGGTGCGGCCGTCGCCGTCGTAGTCGAACAGGGCGAGACCGGCGGCCACCGCCTCGGGGAGATACCGCCGTCCCGGCGTCCCGGAATGATGGACGAAATCGATCCCGCAGCGGTCGCGCTGGTCGGAAAACAGAATCCCCCGTGAGCCGGCGACCCCGGGTGGGGCCGCCGCAGCGACCGGAGTGGTCTGCGTGCCGGACGATCGCTCCACGACGCTCTCTCCCGATGGCCCGTCGGGCGGGGCCACGACGGGGCGTACGGGGGCCTGGGGCGGCCGAAAGCACCCGGTGATCGCGACCGCGATAACGAGCGAGACGAGCGTCGATCGGCAGCGGGGGAGCGTCATGGCTGCGACTTGAGTTGCTCGTAGGTCTGTCGGTAGCGGCGTTCCCCCGGGGCGAGCGCCATCGCCTTCTCGAGGGCGGCAAGTGCCTCGTCCCGGGCGCCTGAACGGACGAGCATGTCGGCGAGGGCGTAATAGTTGGCCGCGATCGGCTCGGCGTCGACCGCTCGCTTCGCAAGTGCCAGCCCTTCGCTCACGTTCGCCGGGGCGACGACCCGGGCGAGGAGCACGAGCGCGCCAGCGTTGTCGGGCGC
>JBIIQL010000050.1:0-11715 GCA_044342095.1 Pirellulales bacterium | reverse complement strand
TCGTGATCACCATGTTGATGTCCTCGGCACGGTCCCGGATAAGGGCCAGACGCTCGCTGAACTGGTTCGTCGACTCCTCGAGGTGGTGCATCGTCTCCCCGACTTCCCCGAGATTCTCACGCCCCGCATCGGCCACGGCCGCCGTGTCGTTGGCGACCGCAGCCACGTCGTTCATCGTGGCGAGGAGTTCACGGCCGGTGACCGAAATCTCCCGGCTGGCTGCCGCGGCTTCGGTGGTGCTGGCCCCGAGGGAATTGATCGCCTCCTCCTGGTGCGAACCAGCCGTCGCGAGATCGCGGGACGTGGCTCCGAGTTCCCGGCTGGCGTCCTTCACCTGCTCGACGATGCTCCGCAGGCTCTGCGTCATGTGACTGACATCCCGGAGCAACTGCCCCGTCTCGTCACCCCCTCGTTGATCGAATCCCCCGGTGAGATCGCCGGCGGCCACCCTCCGGGCCACCGCAGCGGCCGAGGCGACCCGGCGTCTGACGCGGTTGGCGAGCCAGGTGATCAGGGCGGTGAGGAGGGCCAGTGCGGCGCCCGCAGCGAGGAGAATATCGAACATGGGCCGCTGGACTCGGCCGGTGATCTCGCGCCAGGCAAGTTTCACGACGACCGTCCACCCCGTGCTCGGCGCCTCGGCGCCGGCGAACAGACAATCGGCGCCGGTCTCGACATCGGGGCCACGGATGACCGAGGACTGCGCCCCTTCGAGGAGGTCTACGATCCGCATCCAGGCCGTCTCCGCCAGCGCCTGCCCGCTCTCGTCGCCTTCGGCCTCCGTGCTGGCGATCATGCGGCCCTCGGGGCCCACCACCGAAATCGACGCCGACCATCCGGCCCGGGCGAGACGATCCCGGATCTTGTCGAGTCGTCGATCGAGATCCTCGAGCGATGAGGCCACGCCGGCGGAGCCGGCGAATCGCCCGGCCGCGACGATGGGCCAGGTGTGATCGATGACTTTCACGCCGCCGTCGTCGTGGGGCTCGGTGACGATTCCGCCATCGGGGCGGACATTCTCCTCGGCCTGGATCCTGCTGCGGCCGTGCCCTCGGGCGTCGAGCGACGCTCGCGATGCCGCGGCCAACCCCGGGGTGGCGTTGATCACTCCGGGGTTGAGGGGATCTCGGTTCCAGCCGAGCACCCGCGGCGAGGTCGCCGAGTTGCCAGGCTCCGTCTCGATGACATACCACGTCGCCGCGAATCGGGGTTGTCCGTCGAGGACGGCGCGGGCGAGATTGCCCAGGGACGCGTCATCCTTGGCCAGCCCCTGAGCTGCGGCCAGAGCCATGCCCCGGGCTGCGGTCAGGGCCTCGAGCGTGCCACGATCCAATTCCGCAGCGATCGCCGCGGCCTGCCCACGAATGGCTTCCTCGGCCGATTCACCGAGCACCTCCACACCGCGGCGATAGCCACCCCACACGAGGAGCGTCAGGAGCAGGAGCGTGAACGCTCCCAGAACGAGGATCCGCGGACGGATGCCGATGGCAGGAAGGCGCATGGCGGAACAACGGTGACGGGCCAGACGGGGGAAACCAGCCCCGAAGCAACACCTCCGAGGCAGCAGAACCATAGGTTACTTCGACGGCCGACGGCGGGCTTGGATCGGGCGAAAAACCGTGCCAACCCGTATAACTGGCGGAGGAGGCCCCTTTTTCCGGGAGGCCGTAGAGACATCCCCACGCGAATCCACCATGTGGCACCTCCAGAACCACGAAGCTCTCCTCTTCGACTGCGACGGGACGCTCGCCGATACGATGCCGGCCCACTTCCTCGCCTGGCTCCATGTCACCGATCTCCATGGATTGACTTTCGACGAGAACCGCTTTTACGCCATGGGGGGCCGTCCGACCCGGGACATCGTGGCCACGCTCGCCCGTGAGGCCGGTATCGAACTCGACCTCGAAACCGCCGTCCGGACGAAGGAGGAGTCCTTTTTGACCAGACTGGCACATGTCGCGGCGATCGATCCGGTCGTTGACGTCGTGCGTCGATCACAGGGGCGAGTGCCGATTGCGGTGGTCACCGGGGGGCATCGGGCCGTGTGCGAGCGAATCCTTGCCCATATCGGTCTCTCCGGGGCGTTCGACCTGATCGTCGCCAGTGAGGATACGGCCCGACACAAGCCGGACCCGGACCCGTTCCTCGAGGCGGCTCGACGCCTCGGCGTCCGCCCCGAACGCTGCGTCGTCTGGGAGGACAGCGACCTGGGGATCACGGCCGCCGAGCGGGCCGGGATGGCATGGATCGATGTCCGCTCCTTCCACGCTCCGAAGCGGATCACGCCATGACGCGCCACCGGCCACGACCGGCGGTGACGATCGACGACATCCGTGCCGCCCACGAACGGATCGCCGCGGGCATCGCCCGCACCCCCTGTCCGCCGAGCATCCCGCTCTCGGAACTGACCGGATTCCGGGTCTGGTGCAAGCTCGATCTCATGCAGCGGACAGGATCCTTCAAGGAGCGTGGCGCCCGCAACGCTCTGGAACTCCTCGACGCCGACGCCCGGTCACGGGGCGTGATCGCCGCCTCGGCCGGCAATCACGCCCTCGGTCTGGCCTGGCACGGGCGACTGCTCGGCATTCCCGTGACCGTCGTGATGCCCCGCTTCGCACCGCTGGTAAAGGTTGCCACGTGCCGCCGTCTCGGCGCCAAGGTCATTCTCGAAGGGGAATCCTTCGAGGACGCCCGGGCGAGGGCCGTGGAACTGGCGGCCCTTGACGGTCTGGAACGAATCCATGGTTTTGACGACCCGCGCGTGATCGCCGGCCAGGGAACGATGGCCCTCGAGGTGCTCGCGGACGTCCCCGATGCCGACGCAATCATCGTCCCCACCGGCGGCGCCGGGTTGCTTGCCGGAGTGGCGATCGCGGCCAAGGCCCTCCGACCGTCGATCTCGATCATCGCCGTGGAGCCAGCGGCCGCCGGCAGCCTCTCGGCCTCGCTGGCTGCCGGCCACCCCGTGCAGGTTCCACTGCGGCCGACGCTTGCCGATGGACTGGCCGTGGGGAAGGTCGGGGAGGTGTCGTTTCCGCTGGCGGCCCCGTTGATCGACCGGGTCGTGACGGTCGACGAACAGGCTCTGGCTCTGGCCGTGCTGCGGCTCTCGGAACTGGAAAAGACGGTCGTCGAGGGGGCCGCGGCGGCGGCGCTGGCGGCCACGCTCGGTGACGACCTGGCCGACCTCCGCGGCAAGCGGGTCGTGCTCCTCCTCTGTGGCGGCAATATCGACATGTCGACGCTCGGAAGGGTCATCGACCACGGCCTGTCGGTGGATGGACGCCTGTGGAGATTCCGGACCAGGATCGTCGATCGTCCGGGTGGCATTGCCCGACTGACCGCGACGATCGCCGCTGCCGGCGCGAGCGTGCTCGAGATCGTTCACGATCGCACCTTCTCCGGGGCGGACGTCTTCTCGGTGACCGTCGAGGTGACCGTCCAGACGGCCGATCAGGCCCATGTGGCCGCTCTCCGCGCCCGGCTTCTCGACGACGGATTCGAGGTTGCGTCCGCCTCCGAAGGCTGAGCGGTCCGCGCTGACCACCGCCGGACATGGCTCCCTGGGCAAGCTGGGAAGGGGATGGCGACCGTGCGGACGTTTCCGCCCCTTGGGCCCCGGGTGGCTTGGGCCCGCCCTCCGAGCCGATGACCCATCGACCGGGAGCGGCGCGCGCTCCGGCCGAGGAGACCGGGCGATGGTGACGCATTCTGGTCAGGGTTTGAGACGCAAGGCGGCGAGCGCGGCTGCCGAGGTGGAACAGGAACGCGCCCGACTGCGTGAGGAACTGCTCCAGCGGATTCTTGCCAGGGAGATTCGTCGACAAGCGATGCGGCGCGCCCCTCGCTGAACCGACGCCGCGGGGCCAGGCCGAGGTCGTGCCCGTCAGGGCCGCGGGGAAGGAATCCGATGCGGAGGCTCGCTCGCACGCTCGTGTGGGTTGTGGTGACGCCGTGGCTGGTGGCGACGTCCCCGTCTGCATCCGCACAATTCGCTCCCTGGGCTTGGGGATGGTCGGCGCCGACGTCGCCCAAGGAATCGTTCACCCCCGACCTGTTTGCCGATTACCTCGGCAGCGGCCAGCCTCCCCATCCGGCGGTGGTGCGGATCATCGCCCCGGAGAACGGGGGGACGTCGATGGGGTCGGGGGTTCTCGTGGATGTCAACGCCTCGCAGGGGCTCGTCCTCACCAATTGGCACGTCATCCGTGGGGCCTCATCGGCGGTTCTCGTCCAGTTTCCGGACGGTTTCCAGACGGCAGGGACGGTGATCCGCCACGACGAGCCCTGGGATCTCGCGGCGGTCGCGATTTGGCGGCCGCGGGTGGTACCGATCCCGATCGCCCCAAAGCCACCGACGATCGGGGAGCCGCTCTCGATCGCCGGTTATGGCAAAGGGCCGTTTCGCTCCGAGGCCGGGCCCTGCACCCAATACCTCGCCCCGGGGAGCGGCTATCCGCTGGAGTTCGTCGAACTCCAGGCCACCGCCCGCCGAGGTGATTCCGGTGGGCCGATCCTCAACGCCCGTGGAGAACTCTCGGGAATCCTCTTTGGTCAGGGCCAGGGACGCACGATCGGTGCCTGCTCCACCCGCGTGCAAACCTTCCTCGCCAGCGTCGGCTCGAAGGGGCTGACCCCCGAAATGGCCGCGTCCATGCACGCCTCACGTTCGGGCGTACCGAACTCCGGTGGGGCAGGGGGGCAAGCGTTGCCCGCCGCGACTCCTGCCGGCTCCCCTCTTGCCACGGCCCCTCCCACCTCGACACCGTCCCCTTCAAACGGGCCCGCCCCCGAGTCAGTGCCCGCAGCCCTCGTGGCAGCCATCGTCATGGCGCCCGAGGAATCGCCCCCCCCACCAGGGCCGCAACCACCAAGCGCCCCAGGCACTGCCGTCGCGCCCCCGTTGGCGGATCCGGGGCTGTCCGCCACACCGGTTCCTCCGGTCACTTCGGCGGCCCAGGTGCCGGCGGCGATTCCGCCCCCCCCGCCGGCCTGGGGCGATCTCCCCGAGGGGAGGCCGGTCGGCCGGACGCTCGACGAACTCCTCGACGTCCGCACCAACGGCCGTTCGATGCTCGTGGCCGCGGGAGGGGCCGCCCTGGCGCTGATCGGCCTCAAGACCGTTCTTGGAGGACGGCGTGCCCCCCGCCGTCGAAGACGCCCCGCGTTTGACGACGACATCGGGGACGACTGAATTGCCGAAACATCGCGGCGGGCCGATACTGGCGGCGTGATGCACAGCGACCTTCCCACCCTCGGCCCCAAAGACCTTTCTGGCACGCGTTTGGGTGGCTACCGGTTGCTCCGTCGGCTCGGCAGTGGAGCGATGGCCGACGTCTATCTCGCGGAGCAGGCATCGCTGTCGCGGGCGGTCGCCGTGAAAGTTCTCCGGCCGGAGACGGCCGCCCGGCCCAACGCCGTCCTCCGCTTCACGCAAGAAGCCCGCGCAGCCGCCGCGCTTGTTCACGGCAACATCGTGCAGATCCACGAGGTGGACTGCGTCGACGGGCACCATTTTCTCGCCGAGGAGTACGTCGCCGGCCCGACGCTTCGGACATGGTTGCAAGAGCGCGGGCCACTTGACGCCAGTCAGGCCCTCGCGGTGCTCTCCCAGGTCGGCTCGGCCCTCGCACGGGCGGCGGAGCAGGGGGTGGTCCACCGGGACATCAAACCGGAAAACCTCCTCGTCACACCGGCGGGGGAGGTCAAGGTGGCCGACTTCGGCCTGGCACGTGTCTTGTTTGCCGTCGCCGACGGGCCGGAACTCACCCAAGAAGGAACGACGCTCGGCACGCCCCTCTACATGAGCCCGGAGCAAGCCGAGGGGAATGCCGTCGACACGCGGAGCGATCTCTACTCGCTCGGGGCCACGCTCTACCACCTTCTCGCTGGGCGGCCGCCCTTTGGCGGTCCGACCAGCGTGGCAGTCGCCTTGGCGCACATCAAAGAGACCCCGGCGGCGCTCGATCTTCACCGCGACGATCTTCCCCCATCCCTTTCGGCGATCGTTCTCCGACTCCTCGCCAAGTCACCGGCCGACCGTTACCAATCTCCGGGCGACATGCTCCACGCCGTTGAAGCGGCGGAAGACGCTGCGTTTCCCGGACTCCGTCGGCAGAAATCCCCCTTGGCCTGGTCGGACGGCGGCGCTGCACCGGACGGACGATTCCGCACGGGGGTCGAGGACTTCCGCGAACGTTCCAGCCACGATGGCTCGCGGACGCTCGACCGCCGGGCACGGACGGCGACGACGGAGGTACGCAATGCCACCCTCCGACTCCAGTCGGCGATGGAACGAGAGCGGTACGAGGCGGAGGCAACCCGTCGCACGTGGATGAGCGTCGCCGCGGCGGCTGTCGTGGCCCTCGGTGTGGGAGTCGTCCTCGGTCGAACGCCCCCGCGGCGCAGTCGGCTGTTTCGGCTCCCATCGCGCTAACCGCCTCCTTGCCAGGATCGTGATGGGCTACCCACCCCCGAGGGCTTTCGGGGCCCCGGGTGCTCCCCCCACAGCCTCGAAAGCCGACGGGGTGGGAAAGCGCCGCCCGCAGCGGTCGTGCGGCCTGTCGGCGGCCCGATGAAGCTCCACGCCGGGCCCCGTCGATCCTTCAAGGTGTCCGGGTTTTTCCTCGCAAAGAAAGGCTGTTTACGAAAGCGTCCGCGGCTTGACACCCGCGGGCTTGCTGTTAAAAGTTCAAGACTGACACGCCCCCATCGTCTAGTGGCCCAGGACGTCGGGTTCTCAGTCCGAAAACCGGGGTTCGACTCCCCGTGGGGGTATTCTTTTTCGGCCTTTTTCAGCCGTCCGGTTTGCATCCGCAGACCGGACGGCTGATTTCGTTTCCGGGCGTCGCTCTTCGCCCACCCCGCAGCCGATCGGTCCGGTTTTTCCCGAGTTAGTGGCTGCACCAGCGGCCTCTGCGGCTGACCCTCATTTTCCTCCTTGCGGTGGCATTTTTGGGTCTTCGACGCCGTCCACCGGCGTCGAAAGATCGATGTGGAGAATCGACCGCGGCAGCTCCCTCGGCCGTGGCGATCCCTGGGGCTCTCGCCCCCATCCACATCGTTCCTTCGCCGAGTCCCTTTCCCCAAGCCTGTTTGAGTTCGCCATGTCCAGAAACTCCAGTTGGCTCCCGACCCTTCCGTTTGGCGAAGCGGCGGCCCGAATCAGCAAGGACACCTCCGGCTGCCAGCGGGCCCTCAGTGAGGCGATCCCCTCGCTCCGGTCGTGCGATCCGATCGGGAACCCCGACCACTTCAGACAACGGACGATCGCGGTCCGCATCAAGGAACTCTGCCTCGTGGCGTCGGCCACGTCGGCGATGAGTGCGAAGGCGGAACGGAACGATCAGACTCTTCTCCTTGTTCCCTTTCATGGTGGCACCACGCTTCGCTCCGGGACGATGAGTCTCACGAGCGCCGCCGGCAAAACAGCGATTTTTGTTCGTGGACGGCACCGATCCGGCGACACCGTCACCCGGGAACCGCGATCCTCGCTGTGCATCGCCCTCGACCTCACCCGTTTGGCCAGCACTGTCCGCGACATGCTCGGCCTCGCGGCCGATGCCGTGCTCCCGTTCGACCTTGATCGCGATCGGACCGTCCCGCTCGTCCATGCAGGAATCTCCTTCGACACCACGATCCGTCGCCTCTGCAGCACCGTCGACGCCCACGTTCGCCAGCCGGCGATGCTCATGATGATGGGCATCGACGACTCGTTTTATCGCACGATCGCCATGGCGCTGGCCCCTGAGCAACTCCTGCCATCGGTGCTCACGGCGGTCGAATCGGACGACGACGGCGTGCGGATCAATCGGGTGTGCGAGCACATCAATGCCCACATCAGCGAACCCCTCACCCTCACGCAGCTCGAGCAGGTGTTCGGAAGAGGGGCGAGAAGCCTCCAACTCGCTTTTTTGAAGCGTCTCGGTGTTTCGCCCACCCGCTGGATTCGCGAGCAAAGGCTCGATCTCGCCCGCCAGCGGCTGGAAAACGCCGACGCCGAGGCTTCCGTGGCCGCCATTGCCACCGGGTGTGGGTTCTCCCGCCTCTCGACGTTCTCGCGCGAATACGCGACACGTTTCGGGGAGGCCCCTTCCAAGGTCCTCGAACGCCGTCGGGCCTGATCGACGGGGCAAGTTCGCGAAACAGCGATACGGCCAACGTTCAATCTGCCGCCGCGGAGAGGCGAAACACGGGCTGCGCATCCTTGCGGATGCCGTTCAGGCCGGCTGTTCTTCGAGCCTCGTTCAGCCGAGCGATTTGCCTGACGCACGCTGCGCGAGGCATTGGGCCCGCCGCAGATCACGGCGATCAAGCACCGATCACGCGGAAGAATCGTCGCGGTCTGCGCGACGCGATTCGCCTGCGGCGGAAAGCCTGACGCGATATTGCGCATTCTGCATTGCGCATTGCG
This sequence comes from Pirellulales bacterium, assembly GCA_044342095.1. Taxonomy (GTDB): domain Bacteria; phylum Planctomycetota; class Planctomycetia; order Pirellulales; family UBA1268; genus QWOP01. The sequence continues at coordinate 3,302 of JBIIQL010000050.1, read as the reverse complement.
CTCGTTTGATTGCGCAATCCGGATGACCGTGGGCGACAACCCCTTCCTCGGGGAAATCGAACCTTCCGACGCGAAGTCGATTTCCCCGCGGAAAACCGAGTTTTTTCCGATCGGCGGAAAAGCAAATCGTGAGAAGCGGGCGAAGGGTGGTTGCGTTCGTCGCCGATTCGGGCATCACTCCTCGGAAGAGTGAATGAATCGGTTTATCCCAATCCCCGTTCGTTTTCATACGGTTCGCGAAATGTGTCGTCGCTCCTGCGGGGGCGAGCACGTCGGCGATTCGCTGGCGGAACTGGGCCGGGAAATGTCCGTTTTTCGGTATGCGTCACTGCAACGGCACGAAGCCTCCTTACGAGTTGACTCATGAAGAGTTCTCATCGCTTTCGACTTGCTGGCCTGTTCGCCTCAGGGCTCTCCGTCATCCTTCAGACGGCAGGGATCGCCGCAGAGGTCGGCTGGTCGTCCCCCGCTGCCACGGATTCCCCGGCGGCGTCGCTTTGGCTCAATGACGCCACAGGCGCGACCACGTACAGCCAGGGGTTGCTCCGGCTCGATGGATCGCGAGACGGGCTGGTGGTCACGGGAATCGGTGGTCCCTCGAATACCGGCGTCCTCGATTTGTCGGGCCCAACCTCCGTGGTCCGCACCGGGATGACTGCCGGCGAGCAGGCGATCAACGTCGGCACGGTCACCAGTTCCGGCGAGTGGCAGGTCGAGGGGTCGGGCCAACTTGTGGTCAACGCCCAGATCAGCGACCCCCTCGGCGACGTCTCCAAGATCACAAAGACGGGCGTCGGCACCCTCCTCCTCAACAGCGCCAACTCCTACAGCGGCGGTACGACGCTGTCGAACGGGACGTTGGTAGCCGGAAGCGATCGGGCCTTCGGCACAGGTTCGATGGCCCTCAACGGTGGCACCCTCGCCTCGGTTGGCGCCGAAGAGCTCACTCGCACCTTCGCCAACAACGTCGTCATCGGCGGCAACATGACCTTCGGTGACACCGCCAACCCTGGCAGCATCGCTTTCAGCAGCGGAGTCGACCTCCAAGGTGCCGTGCAAACGTTTACCACGAGCGCCAACGTCACGTTCGACGGCGTCGTGACAAACGGCGGTGTCGTCAAGGCGGGTGCAGCTGCGCTCACGATGTCTGGCATCAATTCGTACGCCGGCGGCACCACCCTCACCGAGGGCACGCTGTTCGCAGGGAGCAACAACTCGTTTGGCACGGGCGATCTTGTCCTGGGCAGCACCACCTCCCCCACGATCTCTTCCGATGGCAGTGGTGCTTCGTCCGCCCGCACGTTCGCCAACGCCGTCACGGTTGCTGGCGATGTGACGTTCGGTGACGGCAAGAACGACGGTGCGATGCTCTTCGCCACGTCGGCGAATCTTGGCAATGTTGGCGAGAACCGCGCATTCACGGTCAATGCCAAGACGACCTTCGCTGGCGGCATCGGCGGCGGTGCAGGCCTGACGAAGTTGGGCGACGGCGTTCTCACGCTCTCCGGTAGCAACAGCTACTCGGGTGGCACGACGTTCGTCTCCGGGATCGTCCGCGCCGGCAGTGACAACTCCTTCGGCAGCGGCAGCCTTGTGTTCAATGGTGGGGCGATCGGTTCGGCCGACAGTACCCCGCACACGTTCGCCAACACCATGGTGTTCCTCGGCGACCTTACGGTGGGCGATTACATCGACTCGATCGGAGCCTTGACGTTCACGAGCCAACTCGACCTCGGCGGAGCCAACCGTCGGATCACGACGAAGTCGAATGCGACGTTCACCGGTGCCATCAGCAACGGCGGAATCACCAAGGACGGTTTCGGGGCCCTCGTCCTCTCGGGCACGAATACCTACCAGGGTGGTACGACGCTCTCTCAAGGCTCCCTGTTCGCCGCCAATGACTTTGCCTTCGGCACCGGCGTCCTCGCCCTCAACGGCGGCATCATCGGCTCAAACGGCGGAAATCGCTCGTTCAACAACTTCGTCTCGATGGCGGCAGGGACGGTTCAGTTCGGCGACTCCGATCACCTCGATGCCCTGACCTTCCGCGGCGATGCGTCTCTCGCCGCCGGTCTTCACACCTTCAACACGGTGGCCAACACCAGCTTCACCGGCGTCCTCGAAGGTCAGGGAGCGAGCCTCGTCAAGCAGGGAACCGGGATCCTCACCCTCACCAACGTCAACACGTACGACGGCGGTACGGAGCTTCAGGCCGGCATCGTCCGGATCGCAAACGACTACTCGATCGGCTCAGGCGCGATCACTTTCAACGGTGGCACGATTGCCTCCGCCAGCAATGAAACCCGTGCCATCGCCAACAACGTCTTTTTCAACGGGAATGCGACGATCGGTGACGGCTCCAACAACGGGGCCTTCCTGTTCCTCGGTGACAAGAACGACCTGGGCAGCAGCACCAAGACGATCACCACGAGCGTTGCGACGACGTTCACCAATGGCTTGGCGGGCACCGGAGGTTTGATCAAGGCGGGTGCCGAGTCGCTCACGCTCCGCGGAGTGAGCACCTACGTCGGCAGCACGAACGTCCAGGCTGGCAAACTCGTTCTCGACGGAGTCCTGGCTTCGAGGAACGTCATGGTGGGAAGCGGTGCCGTCCTCGGTGGCCATGGCCGCTTCGACGGTATCGTCTCCGGTGCCGGAAGCATCGACCCGGGCAACAGCCCTGGCATCCTCACCGTCGGTCAGGTCGACCCACGTTCGGCCGGAAACACGTCGTTCAACTTCGAGTTCACGCAAACCGGTGCCCCGAACTGGAGCAACGCTGCGGCGTCCGGCAACGACGTGCTGCGTATTACTGACGCATCCAACCCGTTCCTCGCTTCCCTTACGAGCGACAACACCGTCAATCTCTACTTCAACCCCAGTGTGACCGCCTCCTTTACGACTTCGGCCTTTACGACCCTCCAAGGTGGATTCTTCACCGACAAGAGCGATTCCAACAGCCTCGCCTCGGCGATCGCCGGGGCGAACTTCCAGTATTACTTCGAGGATCCTCGGGGTTCGGTGGTCTACAACAGCAATCGCTATTTCACCCAGGCCGAAGCGAGAGCCAACGGGCTCCTCCCCAATTACGGCCAGAGCTTCTTTGTCGGCACATCAAAGGTGCCGCTGGCGAACTTCGATGGCCAGACGATCATCAACGGCTTTGTCATGCGGGTGATGTCCAGAACAACCGTTGTGATTGGCGCTGTTCCCGAGATCGATCCCGCTTCCGGAGGTAGCACTCTCTCGCTGGTTGCGGGGGTGCTAGCACTGCTCGAGCAGCGACGGCGGCGGACGAGCCT
>JBIIQL010000049.1:0-11729 GCA_044342095.1 Pirellulales bacterium | reverse complement strand
CGAAGACCGTAGGAACTGCCGAAACCTTTCCCTTGATCCCGACCCAGCGCCAATTCGACGCGATCATCGACGGCGACAGCGCCGCGTTTGCCGGCGTCCGCGGCCATCACACGGTGGCGATGATGGCGGGGGTTCTCGAGGTTTCTGTGGCCGCGGTCCGACACTGGGTCCGCGGGGGGCTGCTGCAGCCCACGCACCACCATGCCGGAATCGACTGGTTCGACTTCGGTGAGCTCGTCGTGGCCAAGAGGCTGGCGAGACTGATCCGGGCGGGCTTCGGCCTCCGGGAACTCGACACCCGCTTGGCGGCTCTGCATCCACTCGGGGCGGCCGGGGCGGCCCGCGATCTGGAGCGGATCGTGGTCGATGGCAGACGGCTGAGCCTCCGCTGCGGCAACGCCCTGCTCGGCGCCGGCGGGCAACGACAGCTCGGCTTTTACACCCCCGACCTGACCGCGGAGGAAGTCCCGCCGGTCGCCGTCCTCCCGTGGTCCGCGCCGCTCGCACCCGCCGCGACCGGCGTCACCCTCGGCGGCGATGATCCTCCGGTGGAGGCCGAACTGCTGACCATGGCGGCCGACCTCGAGGCGGCGGGAGAACTCGAACCTGCCACCGAGGCCCTGCGGGCGCTCCTCCAGGCCGGGGGACCGAGTGCTCGGGTGTCATTCATGCTCGCGGAACTGCTCTACCGAGTCGGCGACCTGACCGCCTCACGGGAGCGATACTACGCGGCGATCGAACTCAACCCCGATCACCTCGAGGCCCGCACCGGTCTCGGGTGTGTGCTCGCCGAACTGGGCGATCACGAGCTCGCGGAGGCGGCTCTCGACGGAGTCCTCAGGCAACAGCCGGACTACGCCGACGCCCATTGGCACCTCGCCGGGATCCTCGAAAGCGCCGGCCGGTCGACCGACGCCACGCGGCATCTCCGCACGTTCGTGGCGCTCGCCCCCGACAGCCCTTGGGCGCGGACGGCGATCGAGCGCCTCGCCGACCGCGGTTGAAGTCCCCGCGACATCGGCCGGCTGATCGTCCTCCGCGCCCCGTCCCTCGAGCCCCTTGTCACCACGGCCCGCGAACGCTGTGAACACCGAACTGGACGGTGTCGCTGGGCCAGGAGGGAGTGGGCAGCATGCCGGCCCCCTGTCCGGGAACGGCGCCCGGCCCCGGGTAGGGACGCTGGTACTGGTGGTAGAGCGGCATCACCCGTGAGCTCGGCACGCCCCAAGCGTATTCGGAGGTGAACTCCGCTGTCGGCGGAACGACAAGCGCCATCGGTCGCCCGATCGACGGGTCATACCAGACGCTGTGCCAGCTCTTCCCCTTGGCGCGGAGGAAGTAACGTTTTTCGGTCGCCTTGTCCCCGGCGCAGGCGACCGTCGCCAGACCGGCGAAGAGGGTCGCGGAGAGACCGACGAGGAGAACGGTGCGGGCCAGGGCATCGTGCCGGGGCTGAACGGGCGCTTTCATGGACAGATCCTGCAGGGAGATGTCGAAAGGAGAGTTGAACGATGTCGATCGACCACGATCGCCGGGTTCACCACCACACCGCGCGGACCTCGGTGCGGAGGCCGGTGGCACCGGCGGGACGGACATACTTGCGATGGTGCTTGTAGAGGAACTCGTGCGGCAGAAACGGCGGGTACGTGTACCACGTGTGGCCGACACGCGGCGGCACCGGCCGCGGTGCGACGTAGAGTTGTGCGCCGAAGCCCGGCGACGCACCGGCCGGAACCGGCGGCACCCAGTAGTTGGAGAAGACGTCCGGCGTGGGGGCGTCGATGCCGTGGTTGATGGGGGCCGCGTCAGCTGCGGACGATCCGCAGGCGCCGGCCACCGCCACGAGCAGGGCCAGCAGCACGCGCCGCCGGGAAGCAGAGAGAGTCATCGCATCACCTCCGAGACGTCGATTGGTGCACCGGTCTTCACCGGCCCATAGGGGGTTTCGGCTGGTGACGAATCGACGAATCAGTCGCGGCACGACACCTGTGACGCCTCTTCCCAGCAGGCAAGGTCCCCGGTCCCCGGAGGGTCGCCGCGGCCGGAGAACTGCCCCCCGCAAAGCCGCTATACTCTGCCCAACTTCCCAAACGCCGATCTCCCGGCCCCCGGTCTGAAACCGGGCCAAGGCCCCGGTTTTCCCCAAGATTTCCCACGTTTTCCCTCGCGTTCCACCACACCATGGCCAAGCAGCCCCCCCCCCGCTCCGCTACCTCCACGGCCGTCGCGGCGGTGAAGAAAGCCACCGTCCAAACCACGGCGACCGGGAGGGATCAGCCCGGCGCGGAGCCGACGACGCCGGTCGTCACGCCCACCCCCACCCCGGCGAAGCGCCGGGCCACGGCGCAGACCCTCGCGGCCGGCCAGCGCGACATCTCGGTGAGCGAGTTTTTCGCGAAGAATCGCCATCTGCTCGGGTTCGATTCACCCCGTAAGGCGCTCCTCACGAGCGTCAAGGAAGCGGTCGACAACTCGCTCGACGCCTGCGAGGAGGCGGGCATCCTCCCCGAGATCTGGGTCCACATCGAAGCGGTGAGCGACTCGACCTCGCGCTTCCGTATGGGGGTGCAGGACAACGGCCCGGGCATCGTGCGCAAGCAGATCCCGTTGATCTTCGGCAAGCTCCTCTACGGCTCCAAGTTCCATCGCCTGCGGATGAGCCGCGGCCAGCAGGGGATCGGGATCTCGGCTGCCGGGATGTACGGCGTGCTCACGACCGGCAAGCCGGTGAAGATCATCTCGAAGATCTCCGCCAAGGAGCCGGCCCACTATTACGAACTGCGGATCGACACGAAGACCAACGAGCCGCAGATCCTCAACGGCAAGGGGGAGGGGATCGACCTCCCTCCCGGCAAGGCGGGCGCCGAACTGATGGCCAAGCACGGCATCGAGTGGGTGGCTGCCAACGATCTCGGTCACGCGATCGATCATGGCACGCGCGTGACGATCGAGATGGAGGCGAAGTTCCAGCGCGGCCGCGGCAGCGTCGAGGAGTATCTCGAACAGACGGCGATCGCCAATCCCCACTGCCGCATCCATTTCCAGGGGCCCGACGGCCCGGAGCGGATCCTCGAGCGTTCGACGCACGATCTCCCGCCGGAGCCGAAGGAGATCAAGCCACATCCCTACGGCGTCGAACTCGGTCGCCTCGTGACGATGCTGCAAGAGCACGCCAAACTGACGCTGGCCCAATTCCTCACCGGCTCCTTCTCGCGCGTCTCCTCCGGCATCGCCCGAAAGATCTGCGACACGGCCAAGCTCTCGACGCGGGCCAGCTGCGCGAAGCTCGGCCGCGGCGAGGCCGACGCCCTCTACAAGGCGATCCAGGAGACGAAGATTCCGCCGCCGGCCACCGACTGCATCGTGCCGATCGGCGAACAGCGGTTGCTCGCGGGGCTGCGGCAGGTGGTGCCGGGTGAGTTCTTCACGGCCGCCACCCGGCCACCGGGGGTCTACCGGGGCAACCCGTTCGTGATCGAGGCGTCGCTCGCCTACGGCGGCGGTCCCGGCGCGCAGAAGGTGTCGCTCGAGGCGCTCACCGAGATCGCCGGTGAGAGCGACGCCCGCAGCCTGCGGCAGTTCCTCACCACGACGTTTTCTGGAATGAGCGGCGAGGCGGCCGACAAGATCCTCGACGAAGCGAAGCTCGCCAGCCGCCAGTCCCCCTCGAAGCTCAAGAAGGACGCTCTGGCGACGCTTCATTCGGCGATGCAGCATGTCAACATGGACGAGGGCTCGAACATGACGGTGCTGCGGTTCGCCAACCGCGTGCCGCTCCAGTTCCAGCACTCCGCCTGCGCCGTCACCCAGACGATCCTCGCCACGAACTGGCGTTCCTACGGGCTCTCCCAATCGCGCGGCAGCCTCCCCTCGGGGCCGGTGACCGTGATGGTCCACGTCGCGAGCGTGTGGGTGCCGTTCACGAGCGAATCGAAGGAGGCGATCGCCTCCTACCCGGAGATCCAAAAAGAAATCCGGCTCGCCCTCCAGGCCGTGGGGCGCAATCTCGGCATGTACCTGCGCCGCCGCCTCCGCGTCGCCCAGGAAGGCCAGCGCCGCAGCATCTTCCTCCGCTACCTCGGCGAGGTGGCTCAGGCCGTCTCGGCGATCAACGGCACCGACGCCAAGAAGCTCTACGAGGATCTCCTGGCGCTAGCCAAGAAGAAGACCGCCCAGGCCGACGTCAAATACGACGACCGGGGCCGCCCGATCGTGGAGGAGGAGGACGAACTCGATCTCGGCAAGAACTGCATCATCGTCGCCCCGGGCGAGGTCGGCCTCACCCAGGCCGCGGCCGATGCGGTCGACGACGACATCTCCGCGGGGCGGAAGCCGCCGACGAAGGGGAAGCGTGGAAAGATCGCCACCGTCGAAGGGGAAGCCTCCGACGAGGAGGACGATGACGCGGACGACGAGCCGAAGGCGAAGCCCGCAAAGGGAGACGCAAAGAAGGCCGGGAAGGGGAAGAAGGGAAAGAAATAACCGGGCTTTACCCAAGAGCCACCCAACGGCCCGCCACAAAGGGTCCCGGCTCAAACGCGGCTTCGGGGTCGCCCGTGTCCCGTCGCCGGACGCTCACTGCGGCCTTCGTGGCCTCCGTTCTCTCGGACCCGCCTGCGCTCCGCCATCCATGGCTCCGCTGGTCGGCTACGCCGGCTCTCGGAACACGGGCGACCCCTCGCTGCGGGGCGCTAGCCCGTCATCGCCGGGCGCGATTGCGCCCCAGGACCGCCCGTTCCTGAGAGCGCAGCACGAGGATCGTGAGGAGCGTCGCCACGACGATCTGCGCGAGGAGAGCGGCATACGGGATCCAGATTGCCGGAGCGTAATCGCCGAGATTCTGCCAGTACGTCGGCACGCCGGGGCCCTCGCTCCGGCACCCACGGTGGGCCCAGTAAAGCGGTGAGAAGAGCATGGCCAGGACCTTGAGCAGCCCACCTTTGATCGGCAGGATCGTCGCGCCGAGGAGGATCTGGGGCGTGATCAGAAGCGGCACCGCAAGCACGCCCTTGTCGGTGGAACGGACGCAGGCCGAGACGATCAGGCCGATCGTCGCGCAGGCGACCGCGGCGAGCCAGTTGTAGGAGGCCGAGATGATCGCCCCGCGCCGGTAGATATCCGCGGGCGACTCCCCGCCGAGGGCCTCGCGCAGCAGAAGTCCGAGTTCGACCGTGGTCCTGAAGATCGCGACCTGAACGGCGAGGCAGATCGCCAGCGCCGCAACCTTCGCGACCACGTAGGCGGCAAACATCAGGCCATGCCGCCGCTCGAGGTCGAGCATCGGCCGCTCCTTGACGATCTCCCGGAATCCGGTCACGAACCCGAGGATCACCATGCAGATGCTCATGAGCGAGAGCCACTTGTACGTGCCACCCGGATCGACGATCTCCCGATCCGGGGCGACGGGGATGGCGTCGGTCAGGGCATCGCGGACGATCCGTTCGGTCGACGGCTCGCGGAGATGGGCGAGCAGCTTCGGCTGGCTGTCAAGAAAGACGCGGATCTGCGCGGGGATGCTGGCATCCTGATCACCGATGGTGTCGGTGGCGATCGCCTCTTTCACCTCGCCCCAGACGTCGGCGAGAACCTGCTTCTCGCCGGGGTCGAGCAACCGCGTGAGCATGAGCGGATTCTGGAAACGCGTGGACGAGAAGCCGGCGAGGACGACCAGAGCCAGTGTGATCGGCAACAAGATCGACATCTTCAGGCCAACGGTGTCGCGAAGGAGCGTCTCCAGTTCACGGCCGAGGAACGAGGCGAACTGCCGGCCGAATCCGGGAATCGACACCGTCGCAAGCGTGGCGGCTTTCCCCGCGTCATCGCCGGTCGCTCGAGTCGCCGCCAGACGCGAATCTCGCGCGATCGCGTCCTGCCAGCGGGCCGACCAGAACCCGGGCGGATGGTCTTCGATGGCGACATAGACATCGGCGAGCCGCTCCACCCCGAAGTGGCCGAGGGCTTCGACGCGGGAGCCGAACCAGACGACCTCGCCGTGGCCGAGAATGAGGAGCCTGTCGGCCTCGTCGACATTGTCGAGGTGGTGCGTGACCGCGATCACGGTCGTGCCCGCCCGGGCCCGCTCCGACAGCAGCGCCATGATCCGGGCCTCGGTGGCAGGATCGAGGCTGGAGGTCGCCTCGTCGAGAACGAGCAAGCCCGGTGCGGCGAGCATTTCGGCCGCCAGACTCGCCCGCTTCATCTCCCCGCCGGAAAGATCGCCGATCGCCTGCTCACGAACTTTTCCGAGGCCGACCTCGGCGATGACGCGGTCGATCGCAGCCCGCCGCTCGGCCGCCGACGCTCCCGCCGGCAGCCTCACCTCCGATGCATAGTGGAGCGCCCGCTCGACCGTCAGGGCCGTCGGATTGATGTCCCGCTGGGGAACGTAGCCAATCGTCCCGCGGAGCGCGTCGGATTCCCGAAAGACGTCGTGCCCCCCGATGAGAAGCCGGCCGGAAGCGATCTCCCGCTCGCCGAGCAAGCTCCGCACGAACGTGCTCTTTCCGGCCCCGCTGGGACCGAGCACACAGACGAACTCGCCCGGCTCGATCCGGAAGCCGACCCGATCGAGGAGCGTCTTCCGCCCCCGGCCGTTACGGCCTTGCGGCACCGTCACGGTCAATTCGTGGGCGACGACCGAGAGGCCAGTGTTGATGGCGAGCGTCATGGGCGATGGAATGGAAAGCTAGTAGTGGTGATCGTCGGGATCGAAGTCGGGTGAGACGATGATGTTGCCCTCGGCATCCGCGACAAACTTGTGGCGGTGATCCACCTGGCGCCTGAAAAACCGCGATCGCACGATCGTTGAGAAGAATTTTTTGAACGAGTCGCCTTTGGGATCGAGCGGCCGCTCGGAGACGAACGTGAACATCGGCAGCAGCATCTCGTCGTTGATCGTCTCGTTGTGCCAGACGTTCTGCGGTGGATCGAACGGGTTCCGCGGATTGGCGGCAGAGTTGTCGTAGGAACACTCCGCATCAAACCGGGTCCCGGCGGGAAACCGGACCGGTCTCCCGAGATTGTAGGGGGACTGCCAGTTGTAATCCCACTGCGGCACCCGGAGGAGCAAGCGCGCCTGCTCCTCGCCGGGCACATGGACCCTGATCGCCAACCAGCGGGCCAACTGGTGCGCGTGCGGGATCACCCCCACGAGATCGGCATCCTGGGGGAGCGTGTAGCTGCCGGTGACGCGGAAGTCGCCGACACCCGGCGGCACCACGGCGAAATCGCCCGAGAGGTAAATCATGTTCATCACCTTGCGCGGCGGCTCCTTCTCGAGCCAGATGCCGACCCGACTCGAATCGGTCTCCAACTTGCCGGTCCGCACGTAGTGGAACTGCACCGTGACGTCGCAGCCTGCCGGGATCACGACGCCCGCATCAGCGGGTGCGACCAACGCCCGCACCCCCGGCACGTAGCCACCGACGAACGAGGCTCGCGGCTGGCCATCGCTGCGGATCGGCGGCACCCGAAAGCCGATGCCGTGTGGATCCTGGAAGCCCCCCGCGGAATCGTCGGGGTGGCTGAAGCCTTCTCTCCCGCCATGCTCACGCACCGCTTCCTTCACCGTCTCGCGTGGCAGGTGGCCGATCAGAGCGTGGTGCACGATCTTCCGATTGCCAGGGAGAAGCTGGATCGCGCGGAGCCGCAGATCCTCGGGGCGAGCGAGCGGAAAGATGATGTTGCGGTAGACATCGTTGCCATGGGCGCCAAGCTGCGTCGGCTCGGGCTGCTCGAGGATGATGTCGGGGGGGCCGAGATCCTCCTCAAAAGCCGCGTAGTCGGGCAGCGGCTCGAGGGGAGGCGTGTCAGGAGCATTCCCCTCTGGCTTTCCAGCAGCCACCCAGGCCCGCAGCATCGCGATCTCGGCGGCCGTCGGTGCCTTCGGGCCGGAGAAATCGTAGTCGCTTTCGATCTGCGCAGGCGGCATCCGACGGGCCTCGATCTCCTCGAGCCCGACGTCGATCCAATCGACCGCGTCGTCATAGGAAAGGAGGCTGAACGGGCCGGCCTGCCCCGGGCTGTGACACTGCTGACAGTGGCCATGGAGAAACGGCAGGACGTCGTGATAGTAGGTCACGGCGTGCGATTCACTTGATGAGGGATCGGGCACCGGCCGCTCCGGCCGATCGATCGGGCACCCCACGGCCTCGGTGCGGGGCTCGCGGACCGCGCGGCCGGTGATGAAGTCGACGATCGCCTCGCGCAGTTCAGGATCGGGTGTCCCCGGCGACATCACGCCGCGGATCTTGTAGCGGTCGTCGATCCTACCGGCATACCGCACGCGTCTTTCGCCATCGACGAGCACCACCTCGGGGGTGACGCTCACATCGAGCGCCTCGGCCAGCCGGAATTCCTTGTCGAGATCGATCGGAAAGGGGATCTTGAAGTCGCGGCGATAGGCCTCGATCTCCTCGGGGGCGTCGACCTCACACACCACCCCGACGAAGCGGATCCCTTCGTCAGTGAACTCCTCCGCGAGTTGCCCGAGCACCGGCGCGTAGTCCTGGGCGAGCGGACAGGTGGGATGGAGGAAGGCAAAGCAGACCGCCCGACCATCGGCCCCGAGGAGATCGGCAAAGGCCACGCGACCACCGCTTTGCGACTGCAGTTCGAGCCGCTCGGCGGCGATCGGCTCGCCTCCCGGGGCATCGGCGATCGCCTCTCCCGGCGGATCAGCCGCCAGCAGCGCGGCGTTTCCCAGCGCCGACAGCAGACACAAAAGCCAAATGAATCGCATCGCGGAACTCACCTCAACGTCTTTCCCTGACAGGGAGCGGATCAATACTCCAACTCAAACCCCGCCGCTTGGAGTGCCACCAGACTGCGGCGGATGCCGTCGCGGGTGTCGTGGAGCGGCTCGTATTCGACGAGATACGTGCCATCGTAGCCGGTGCGGGGAAGGAGATCGGCCCAGTCGATGCCGTCGGCGACATCCCCCACGGCGGCCGCCCGCCATCCCTCCCCATCCCGCGCCCAATCCTTCAGATGGCAATAGGTGATCCGGCCGCGGAGGAGATCGACGGCACAGGAACGGTCGGCCGGATCGGCCGCGCGGAGGTTGCCGGGGTCGAAGTTGAAGCCGATCCTCGCCGGAAGATCGGCGAGGAGCCGGCGGAGGCCGGCGGGGTGGGTCGTGACGGTGTGGGTGTGGACCGCCGAGCCGTCGGGGCGGTGGTCGATCGCGCCGTGGGTCTCGATCGCCATCGAAAGACCGAGACGTTCGAGTTCCCGGTCGCAGGCCATCAGCGCATCGACCATCCGCGCATAGCGGGCGTTGTCCGTCGCAGCCCACGGGGTGAAGCCGGCAAAATACCGCACCTGCCTGGCGCCACACTCGGCCGCTGCCCGCGACTGCCGGATCGCCTTCACGACCGCCGCTGCCACCTCCTCGGGCCCGCCGGCGGAGAAGTCGTTCTCGATGCAGCAGCCGGGGGTCGCGATGCCGCTGGACGTGACCAGCGCCCGGAACGCAGCGATGTCGGCCGGTGAGGGGGCTTCGGGGAGGCGGCCCGGCTGCCCCCCTCCGATGCCGAACTCGAGCTCACGGAAGCCGAACTCCTCGGCCATCCGGAAGTGATCGGCCATCGGCAGCGCGCGGAAGCCCCACTCGCCACAGCCGACGCGAAGTCGGCGGCTCGGGGCGAGGGGCGTGGACGGGCTCGGGGTCATGCGAGGATTCCCTGGATCGGTCGGGCTGGTTGGACGCCGGTGAGTTTCTGATCGAGCCCACCGTAGAAGTAGGTGAGCCGCTCGGGATCGAGCCCCATGAGGTGCAGGATCGTAGCGTGGAGATCGCGGACGTGGTGGCGGTCGATGACGGCTTCATGGCCGAGGTCGTCGGTCTCACCGTAGCTCGTCCCCCCCTTCACGCCACCCCCTGCCAGAAAGGAGGTAAAGCCTTTCGGGTTGTGGTCGCGGCCGCCGTTGGCCCCCTGCCCCACCGGCTGGCGGCCGAACTCTCCCCCCCAGACGACGAGCGTCTCATCGAGGAGCCCGCGGGCCTTGAGGTCGGCAAGGAGCGCCGCGATCGGCTGATCGATCTCCGGACCGTGGATGGCGAGATTCTCCTCGACGCCGTTGTGGGCGTCCCAATTCTGCTGCTGATGCCCGCCGCCGGAATAGATCTGCACGAAGCGGACACCACGCTCGACGAGCCGGCGGGCGACGAGGCACTGCCGCCCGAACGGGGCGGGCCCGAGCGAGAGCGGATGGGCCCCCTTCTTCTCGAACAGCCCGTAGGCGGCGAGCGTCGCCGGACTCTCGTCGGAGAGATCGAGCAACTCCGGGCCGCTGGCCTGGAGTTGGAAGCCGAGTTCGTAGGCGGCCACGCGGGCCTCGAGATCGCCGGTGGCGGTGCGGGCGTCGGCGTGGATCCGGTTGAGCGCGGCGAGCGTGTCGACGCCGTCACGCTGCATCCCCCGCGTCACCCCGGCCGGCGGATCGAGGGCCGGGATCGCCTCGCCGGCCGAGCGGAACACCGTCCCCTGATAAGCCGATGGCATGTACCCGGCCGCCCAGTTGGCGGCGCCGGGGATCGGCCCGCCGCGCGGATCGAGCATGACGACGAAGCCGGGAAGATTGTCGTTCTCGCTCCCCAGGCCGTAGGAGAGCCAGCTCCCCAGGGCGGGATGCCCCTGAAGGATCCTGCCGGTGTTCATCTGCAGATTTGCCGAGCCATGGGCGAAGGAATCGGCCCACAGGCTCTTCACGACGGCCAACTCGTCGGCATGCGCGGCGAGCTTGGGGAGGGCGTCGGAGATCCACAGGCCTGATTGCCCATGCTGGCGGAAGGTCCGCTTCGATCCGAGGAGCGTCTGCTTCTGGAGCGAGCGGCGGCGGATCTCGAGTTCGATCTCCTGCCCGTCGCGCTTCTGGAGCTCGGGCTTGTAGTCGAAGAGGTCCATCTGCGACGGACCACCATACATGTAGAGAAAGATGCACGCCTTCGCCCCCTTGCGGTGGGCCGGCTTTGGTGCGAGCGGTCGGCTGTCGGCCGGAGCGGCGGCCGACGCGAAAAAACCATCCTTCTCGAGGAGGCCCGTGAGCGCGAGGCCAGTGAAGCCGGCACCGGCGTCGAGGAGGAACCGGCGGCGGGGCCCGCCGGGGCAGGAAGGGGCTGTGCGATCATCCATCGGCTCGGGGCTCCGCTTCAGTCGACGGTGACGAACTCGTTGAGATTGAGGACGAGGAGGGCGAGATCGCGGCGAGCGCGGCGGCGGGCCTCGTCGAGGCCCGGAGGCACCGCCGGATCGACGCGGAAGGGCTCGCCACCGTCGGGATGGAGGACGAACTCGCGGGCGGTCGTGCCAGCCCCGAGCGTTCTCACGCCGACGCTTCCCGGACGGTCGAGCGGATCTCGATCGACAGCCTCGAGCAACGGCACGGCCGGCAACGACGACGCTCCGTCGGCGAGCCACGCTCTCAAATCCCCCCCGCGCCGCTCGAGCCGGAGTCGGCTCCAGGCGTCGGTCCGGATCGGATGCTTCACCGATGCGAGCACCGCCACCCCATCGGGATTCACGCGCCGCAGTTCGACGACACCGTCCTCGGGCACGAGGACGAGTTCGTAGCCGGTGGAGCGCTCTGCCGTCGGCTCGCCGGCACGGACACCGGCGAAGACGAGCGCGACCAGGTCGGCCGCGTCGCGCACGAACAGCTCGGCCTCGATGGCGCCGTCACGGAACTGCATGCCGGGGGCGAATCCGGGCGGTGGCGCGACCGACGGA
>JBIIQL010000488.1:0-3397 GCA_044342095.1 Pirellulales bacterium | reverse complement strand
CTAGGTTGACTGGCGGGCGCGGATGCCCGCCCCCAAGCACGAACCGGAGGTTCGCAAGCGAAGCCTGGCCAGGAGGGCCAGCGGAGCGGAAAGCGAGCCCGCTGGTTCGAGTCCAGCCGGGCGTCTAGGTTGACTGGCGGGCGCGGATGCCCGCCCCCAAGCACGAACCGGAGGTTCGCAAGCGAAGCCTGGCCAGGAGGGCCAGCGGAGCGGAAAGCGAGCCTGCTGGTTCGAGTCCAGCCGGGCGTCTAGGTTGACTGGCGGGCGTGGATGCCCGCCGATCTCCCCCCTTCCCCCAGGCCCCCGTGGGTGACGAGCCTTGAGCCCGCCACACCCCGGGGGCGGCGACAGATCGTGCTGGAGAACGATTTTCTCAGGGTAGACTTGGAGGCCTCCCAGGCTTCCCGATCGCCAGGCATTTCTGGGATGGCTGCCCCGCCGGCGAGCATGAGAAACCGCAGACGTGTGAAGGTGGTCGACGTGGTGCGGATGCTGCTCGCGATCGGGTTGCTCGCCGGGCTTTCCACCCCTGCCCGATCCGCCGATCGGCTCGACTTCAACCGCGACATCCGGCCGATCCTCGGCAACCATTGCCTCCATTGCCACGGCGTCGACGAGGCAAGTCGGCAGGGCGGGGTTCGCCTCGATCGTGCAACCGAGGCGTCGCGACCGGCCGACTCTGGGGCGGTGCCGATCGTCCCCGGCAGCCCCGAGAAGAGCACGCTGGTCGAGCGTGTGTTCGCCGTTGACGAGAGCGTCGTCATGCCGCCGGTCGGAGGGAAGCCGCTTTCAGAAGAGCAGAAGCAGCTCCTCAGGAGGTGGGTGGAAGAAGGGGCCCGCTACGACACCCACTGGGCGTTTGTCGCCCCCGAGTCCCCTGCGGTGCCGGTGGTGACCGACACCGCCTGGCTGAGAAACCCGATCGACGCGTTCGTGCTTTCCGACCTCGAATCGCGCGGCATGCGGCCGTCCCCCGAAGCCTCCCGCGCGGTCCTCATCCGCAGGCTCAGCCTCGACCTCACCGGCCTGCCACCGACGGCCGCCGAGATCGACGACTTTCTCGCCGACCCTTCGCCCAACGCCTACGAGAAGGTGGTCGATCGGCTCCTCGCCTCGCCGCACCATGGGGAACGGATGGCGCAGCAGTGGCTCGACTACGCCCGCTACGGAGACAGCAACGGCTACGACGAGGACTTCAGTCGCGACATGACGGCCTGGCGCGACTGGGTGATCGGCGCCTTCAACCGGAACATGCCCTTCGATCAGTTCACGATTTGGCAACTCGCCGGCGACCTTCTGCCGTCGCCGACTCGCGATCAACGGATCGCCACCGGCTTCAACCGCAACCACCGCCTCAATGCCGAGGCGGGGATCCTCGAGGAGGAGTGGCGGGTCGAGACGGTCATCGATCGGGTGGAAACGACCGGGCTGACGTGGCTGGGACTCACGGTCGGCTGCGCCCGCTGCCACGACCACAAATACGACCCGATCACGCAGCGCGAGTTCTACGAACTGTTCGCCTTCTTCAATAACGTGCCGGAGAGTGGCATCGTCGATGACGATGGCAAGAACACCGCCCCCACGCTACCGCTCCCCGATGCAACTCAGGAAAGGGAACTGGAGCGACTCCGGGAGCGGACGGCCGCCACCGCGCGGGACCGCGACGCCCACGCCGCCGCGATCGACCGCCTCGTGGCCGAATGGGAGCCGGGTTTCGTCCACGCCGCTGCATCCTCGCCGCCCCAGTGGACGAGAATTGATCCGATGGCCGTCGCCTCCTCCGGTGGAGCTACGTTCACGACGCTCCCCGACGGCACCTGGCTGGCCGGCGGGCCCAACCCGCCGCATGACGCCTACACGATCACGGCCGTCGTGCCCGAGGGCCTCCTCACCGGCCTCCTCCTCGAGGTGTTCCCCGATCCGAGCCTTCCTCAGGGGAGCCTGGGCCGACACGAGAACGGCAACTTCGTCCTCACCGCAGTCGAGGCCGAGTACCGGATTCCAGGAAGTGATGCCCCCCGGACGGTGACGTTCGCCACGGCCGAAGCCGACCATGCTCAGCCCGGCTATGAAGCCCGCTTCCTCTGCGATGACCAACCGCGGAATGGCTGGGCGGTCGACGGGGATGTCGCCGCCAACCGGGTGACGAGGCGACTGGTGCTCGTCACCGACCTCCCCGCCACGCTCCCTGCCGGGACGACGATCACGATCCGCCTCCGACACGATTCGATCACCGGCCACAACATCGGCCGATTTCGCCTCTCCACCACCTCGTTGCCGCGGGAGCTTCTCGGGCTCCGCATGCCCACCGCCGCCGCCGACTGCCTGGGGATCGTGCGGATGCCCTCCGCGGCACGGACCGCTGAGCAACACGCAGCCGTCGTCGATTTCTTCCGCAGGGAAGTCGACTCACCGCTGCGAAGGGCGGAGCGTGCGGCCGACGCTGCCGCGCGGGAGGAGGAGGCGTTCGTCGCGACGCTCCCGACGACGATGGTGATGGAGGAACTTCCCGTGCCGCGAGACACGTTCGTGCTCGGCCGCGGGCTCTACGACCAACCGGAAGCGAGGGTGACCGCCGCCACGCCCGCCGCGCTGCCGCCGCTGCCACCGGGGGTGCCAGCGAACCGGCTCGGCCTCGCTCAGTGGATCGTCGATCCCGCCAACCCGCTCACGTCACGCGTCTGGGTAAACCGAGCCTGGGAGCGGTTCTTCGGCGTCGGGCTCACGAAGACCTCGGACAACCTCGGCACGCAGGGAGAGTACCCCAGCCATCCGCGCCTCCTCGACTGGCTGGCGACGGAGTTCGTCCGGCAGGGCTGGGACATGAAGGGGATGCAAAAGCTGATCGTGACCAGCGCCACCTACCGGCAGGCTTCGGCGGCCGCGACCGATCGATTCCTCGCCGACCCCGAAAACAGACTCCTCACCCGCGGCGCCCGATTCCGCCTTTCCGGTGAAACGATCCGCGACCAGGCACTGGCAGTCAGCGGGCTCCTCGTCCGCCGCATCGGAGGCCCTGTCGTGCGGCCCTACATGCCCGAAGGCGTGTGGGACGAAACCAGCACCCTGGGAAACCTCCTCGACTACCGGCCCGACGAGGGGGAGGGACTCTACCGTCGCACCCTCTACACGATCTGGAAACGGACGGCCGCGCCCCCGACGCTCCTCCTCTTCGACGCCCCGACGCGGGAAAGTTGCACCATCTCCAGACAGCGCACCAACACGCCGCTCCAGGCCCTCGCCCTGCTCAACGAGGTGACGTTCGTCGAGGCCGCACGCGGGCTTGCCGAACGAATGATGCGCGAAGGGGGCCCGACCCACGACGGACGCCTCGCGGCGGGCTTCCGGATGGTCACCGGCCGAACCATGCTTCCAGAAGAGCGTCAGGTGCTTCTCG
>JBIIQL010000487.1:0-3403 GCA_044342095.1 Pirellulales bacterium | reverse complement strand
TCCATCGTGGAGTCGCTCCGCACCCGCTGGCAGACTTCCTTGCCATTGATGTCCGGAAGCATCACGTCGAGCACGATCAGATCGGGACGGTAGTCCTTGACCATCATACCGGCATCGAAGCCGTTGTTGACGCTCCGCGTCTCGAAGCGGCCGTCCCGCTCGAGCACGTCGGTGATCAGTTCGACAAGATCCTGATCGTCGTCGACGACGAGAATCTTGCGACGGCCACTTTCGAGGGCGTCGGTCGGAATCCCATTGTCCCGCATGAACAGGAACAACTGATCCCGGGGAATCCGCCGGAACCGGCTGCCCGGAACCCGGAAGCCCTTGAGCTGTCCCGAATCGAAACACCGGATGATCGTCTGCTGGCTGACCTTGCAGATCTTGGCAGCTTCACCGGTCGTGTAGACAGTCTTCTGCATGTGCTTTACCACCCTCTCCCTAGCCGTGGTGCAGCTAGTCGAAACGGCTTCCCGGGAAACGCCTCTTCCACAAAGGCCACCCCGGTTGCCTAGGCCTCCTTGTTGCCTGATCAACGCGTTGCCACATCAACGCGTGCCGAACCCCGCATAGGACCGGTACCGCTGCCGGTTCTCCGGTCGAAGAATCACCCGTTCCGGTCGACTGGGCGCTCGAGGCATTCCCTGCCTGACGGAGCGGGGCAGGGGGGGGAAGATCGGGGGGAAATCCATTTCCCTCTGACATCCTCCCTGCTTACCGTCCTTACCTGCAGCCAACTCTAACGCCATCTTGCGCATTGAGTCAATATCGATGCAGTCAGCGTAAACACTGCTCGCGCAACACCTTGGGCAAATAGCCCGAAACCGTTTCCCGACCTTCCAGCTTCCGATTGCGCCCCGGAATACCCGCCTTTCCTCAGGTCGCCCGCCACATCGGACCGCGGGGCCCGGTCGATCCGGACCACTCGGGACATCAGCCGGCGGGCGGGGGCACGACCACTTCGAGCAGCTCCACGGCCGGGTGGCCTCCGAGCGAGATCTCGGCGACGCGCCCGTAGGTCGGGGCCGACGGAACGCCAGGCACGGGGAGCCCGCCGAACAGCGATGCCAAACGAGGGCCAGGCAGGACTTCGAGCAGCCTCACGCCGTGCACTTCGCGGAGGAGACCGGCGTTGATGAGGACGCGTCCGAGCGGAATCTTCGCCGCCCGGATCGCCGCCGCCGTCGGCGCATCGACATGGGCCAGATTGATGCGAACGATGCCGTACTGCACGGGCACGCCCTGAGGCGAGAGAAGGAGGATCTCCCGGGCGTACCAGGGGTTGCCGCCGTCGGCGCCCCCGAGATCACGGGCCCGGGCCACAACCCGCAGTCCGAGCGGCGCTCCGTGATGGGCCTCCATCGCGACCGTCATGTGACGGGTGTGATCAAGCAGGGTGCGGGCCGGCTCGGGAACCTCGGCGCGATCGACGCTGCGGAACGTCGCGAAGCCCGGCCCGGGGTCGGCGAACAGGCAAACCAACTCCAGGGCCCGCGCCACGGAATCCTCACTCCCACACCCCAGCGGCGAAGCGGGGGCAGTGGAGCCCTTCGGGGCTCCCGAGGGAGCGATGGGTTGGTCGGACACGTTCGACTCCACCGGGGACGGGGCTGGACGTTCGGTCCCCGCCTGCGCGGTGGACCAGGCAACCTCCCGGCTGCCGCGGCGGCAAGATTACGCCCCCGGATCGCCACGACGCAACCATTCCCCCCCCGCCCGGTGACGGCTCAGCCGACGAGTTGGGCGGCGGCCCCCTCGGGAACGGCGAGATCGAGGAGAAACTCGAACACTTCTCGGAGACGGGCATGGCGGCAGGTAGCTGCCGCGGCCAGGGCACCGGCACGTTCGGCATCGACCATCGACGCCGCCCGATCAAAGACCTCGGCGGATTCGTAGAGCCGCCTGGCCTCGGCGATCACGTCGGCGGCGGAGGGGCCTCCGGGCAGTCTTGCTTCCTCGGCCAGGCGGGAGAGTCGTTGAAGTTCGGAGGCGGGGACGCGCTCGCGCGCCAGGGCCCACATCACCGTCGGTCGGCCGCCGAGGAGGTCGCCGGCGGCATGCCGGGCGTTCTCCGGGTCGCCGTGCCAATCCTTCAGATCGTTGAGAACCTGGAAGCCGACGCCGACATGCCTGGCGTAGCGGTCGATCGCCCCGGCCTCCGTCGGGTTGACGCCGGAGAGCCGAACGCCGATCGAGAGCGCTACCTCGAACGCCGGCGACGTCTTGAGGCCGTAGATGGCCAGCGCCTCGGGCACCGTCAGCGGCGTGTCACGCGCCACGCGCCACCAGAGTTCAGCCCCTTGTCCGCGCGAGAGTCTCACATGGGCATCGGAGAGCATCGCCACCAGATCGGCACGGCAACCGGCGTCGACCGTGGGAAGCGTGGCCATGATCCGGTAGCCGAAGCCAACGAGATGGTCGCCGGTGTTGATGGCCACCGGAATCCCTACCTCTTCGTGAAGCGCCTTGCGACCATAGCGCATCCCGTCGGCATCTTCGATGTCGTCGTGGATGAGCGACGCCTTGTGAAACACCTCGACCGCCACGGCGGCGGCTCGGACGGCGCTGCGATCGGCGCCGACTCCTCCCGCAGCTTGCAGCGGGTCGGCGATGAGCGCCTCGAACGAAGCCAGCGTGATGAACGGGCGGAGGAACTTTCCTCCTCGGCCGAGGAAATCCGCGGCAAAACGCGCCGTGGAAGCAAGCGGTTCCGGGCGTCCTTCCATCCAATCAAGCGCCTCTGGCATCCCGGCCGACGACGCAATCCCCTGGAGCGAGCCGGGCAGAAACAACTCGGCCGCCTCGCGGAGGAGCGGGAGATGATCGGCAACCGGAGCCGTCTGCCCTCCGGCAACGCCGAGCAACCCGAGGACCCACTCGACATCGAGCGCGGCTCGGGCGGCGGCGGCGGCGCAGGCGGCGCTCCCACCGGCCGGCGACACGGACGGAGTTCCCGCTTGCGGATCGAAGGGCACCGCGGCGATCGGCAGCGCAAAGGCCGGGAGCATCGCGAAGGCCTTCTCGAGATGCTCGAGCCTGGCGATCCCGAGGATGCCGTCATACTGGCCGGTGAGCAGGCCTCCGATGCCAGCGACAGCCCGTGGGGTCGTCTCCACCACCCACCCCTGCTCGCGGGCGGCTCCCCACAGCGTGCCGATCACGCAACCCGGACCGCAGAGGTGGGGAGGACGAGACACGTCCGCGTCGTCACCTCGATCTGTCGCCATCGGGCAGTCGGGGAGGAGGAGGAGCCGACGGCCGCTGGAGCCGGCCGCAATTCTGTCGCGCCAGTGTTCCGACACGATCGTGACCATCGTCCAGCCGACATGGCTGGCCCCGGCTCCGGCCCGGAGGCAGAGCGTTTCGGCCTGCGACCGCAACCCCGCCGATGAGCGGACTCCGG
>JBIIQL010000486.1:0-3405 GCA_044342095.1 Pirellulales bacterium | reverse complement strand
TCTCCTCCTCCATATCCCCGCGTTCGCCCACGCCGCTGGCCTCTCCCTGCCGACCGTCGACGACTGGATTAACGTCAATTCCGCCGTGCCGCGCCTCGTGAGCGTTCTCCCCAACGGCCCTGTCCACCACCCGACGGTGCGCGTGTTCCTCGCCGGAGGCGTACCGGAGGTGATGCTCCACCTCGATACCCTGGGCCTCATCGACGGCTCGGCGCGGACGGTCTCCGGCTGGACGGTGGGCGAGACCCTCGACTGGTGGCGGACGAGCGACCGGCGGAAGCGCTTCCGCCGGCTGCTTTCCGAGCTTGACGGCGTCGACCCCGACGACGTCATTCTCCCGCCGGAGAAGGCGGCCCGGGCCGGGCTCAAGCGGACGCTCGCCTTCCCGCGGGGCAACCTCGCCCCGGAGGGCTCCGTCGTCAAGGCAACGGCGATCGACCCGAGCGTGGTCGGCGCCGACGGTGTCTACCGCCACGAGGGGCCGGCACGCGTGTTTACGAGCGAGAAGGCCGCCATCGCCGCGATCAAGGAGGGGAGGATCGTCGCTGGCGACGTCATGATCCTCGCCGGCGTCGGCCCGATGGGAACGGGGATGGAGGAAACCTATCAGGTGACCAGCGCCCTCAAACAGATTCCGGGGGGCAGCCGGGTGGCTCTCATCACCGACGCCCGCTTTTCCGGCGTCTCCACCGGGGCCTGCATCGGCCATGTCGGCCCCGAGGCGCTCGCTGGTGGGCCACTCGGCAAGCTGCTCGAGGGGGACATCGTCCGAATCGTGATCGACACCGGGCGCGTGAGCGGCTCGATCGACCTGATCGGGTGGGCGGGCCAGGATGCGGCGGAAACGACTCCCGAGGAGGGCACGCGCGAACTGGCCCGTCGATCCTCCCGCCCCGACCTCGCCCCCGATCCCCATCTCCCCGACGACACGAAGCTTTGGGCGGTGCTTCAGTCGGCCAGCGGCGGCACCTGGCGCGGCTGCATCTACGACGCCGAGCGAATCGCGGCGCGGCTGGCGCGGCCGTGACGCGGCCGCGGCCCGTTGAGGAGGAGGCCCAGCGGCGTGTGGCGGACGAGAAGCTGATAGCTCACCAGGAGGATCGCGGTGGCGAGCGTCGTCACGAGGAGGAACTTGAGCGTGCCCGATAACGGCCAGCCACGCGAGTATTGCTGGAGCAGGATCACGACCGGCATGTGGGCGAGGTAGAGCCAGTAGGCGGAGTCGGAGAGGTAACGCCACATCCGGCTCTCCGCCGGCACGAGCCAGCGGAAGAAGCCGATCGCGGCGAAGCTCATCAGCCAGGCGTAGAGCACCTGCGACAGGGCCGAGACCAGCGGTGACGCCATCGCGATCAGGCCGACCGGGAAGCAGATCAGCAGGGCGACAAGCAACGGCAGAAGCCAGCGGCGGCCGACGCTTTCGGTGGCGGTTGCGGCGCGGTTTTCCGCGAGGAGCAACAGCGCCCCGTAGCCGAAGAAGATGGCGTAGTAGGCGAGGACATGCGGCTGGGGGAGGAGCCCGGCGGAGGTGTCGGGGCCGAAGCCCGGCGCGAGCAGCCCCATGAAGAGTTGCGGGAGGAGGGTGAGAGGCACCGTCCAAAAGAGGGCCGCGGGCGAGGTGACGAGCCAGCCGGGTAACGAGGGGAGACGCAGACGTGTCGCGACCGCGGCGACCGCGGCGAATCCGACGGCGAGCCAACAGAGGAAGAGGAGAAACCACAGATAGTTGAGTGTCATGCCGGTGAGGAGCGACTGCGGCGACGGGTCCATCGGCATCGGGATGACGAAGTGTGGTGAGGTGAGCCAGTCGCGGTAGGCATCGCGGGCCCGCGTGAGGACGTCGGCGGGAGGGGGCACGGGCATCGCCGTCGATTCGCCGGTGCGGGAGGCGAGGAGCGCGCGGATGGCATCGCGATCGCTGCGGAGCGTGTCGGGCGTGGCAAGCTCGACTCGCAACAGACCGGCGATGAAGGCGGTGGTGCCGGCGTCGGCCTTCGTCGAGTCGAGGGGGCTTCCGCCGTCCGGTCCGCGTTTCGCAGGATCGGCTCCGGCGTCGAGGAGGAGCTGCACGATCGGCAGCCGGCCGGCGAAGGCCGCGGCATGGAGGGGCGTGCGACCGTCTTCGGCGATGGCCTCGGGATCGGCGCCGGCGTCGAGGAGTGCCCGGGTCACCGGGGCGTCCCCGACGAGGGCCGCAAGCGTGATCAGCGGGATGCGGAACTCGGCGTCGATCCCGTTGGCGTCGGCTCCGGCCGCGATCGCCGCGGTGACGCCAGCGGCATCCTTGGCGCGAATCGCGGCGGTCAGCGGCGAGGCCGGTCCTGCGGGCACCGTCGGTGCGCCGGCCGCAGCGGCTCCGGGAGCATGGGTGACGACCCAATCGAAGAGGGGAAGGAGGGTGCAGAAACCGAGGACGAGGGGGACGAAGACGCGCTTGTAACGCTGCGCGAGCATCGCCATCGGGCCGCGACGCTGCCAGAGCATCGCCGTGAAGAAGCCGCTGACGAGGAAGAACAGCGGCATCCGGAAGCCATGGATCGCCAGGAAGAGGAGCCCGAGCCAGGGGGCCGGCTGCGTGTCCTGGACCGCCCAAGGGATTCCGGGCACGTAAGCGAGGGAAGCGTGGAGGAGGATGCCGAGGAGCATCGCCACGGCACGGAGGGCATCGAGGTCGTGGCGACGGGAGTCGGCAGGGTGGCTCATGGGGACTCCGGAGGGTGAACGCAGATGGTAGCCGGAGGGGGCGTTTTTTTTGACGGAGAGGCCATCGCTTCGGAAGCGAAGCGGCGGCCCGGAGAGAGGAACGTCGTCGGCGGCTGTTTCCTCTCGTCCCCTCGGGAGCGGCCGGATGCCGAGGCCCCGTGGCAGCCTTGTGCCGCGACATGGTACGAAACTCCGGGGCGGTGAGGCGCCCGTTCGCTCGCTCGGACCAAAGGGGAGACAGTTCGTGCCCGAAGCCCTCGTCGTCGTCGATCTCCAGAACGATTTCTGTCCGGGAGGGGCCCTGCCGGTGGCCGATGGCGACGCCATCGTGCCGCTCGTGAACAGGCTCCTGATGGAGGCCCACGTCCGTGTCCTGACGCAGGACTGGCATCCGCCGCAGCACCGCTCGTTTGCCGCCAGCCACGCAGCCGCCACGCCATTTGGCCGCGGCCTCGTCGGCGGTGTCGAGCAGGTGCTCTGGCCGGTGCACTGCGTGCAGGGATCGGCCGGTGCGGCGTTTCATCCCGGCCTCGATACGGACCGGGCCGATCTCATCCTCAGGAAGGGAGTGAGCGGCGAGTTGGACAGCTATTCGGCCTTCTTCGAGAACGACCGTGCCACGTCCACGGGCCTCGACGGCTATCTCCGCTCCCGCGGCGTCGATGCGGTGGCGGTCGTCGGGCTTGCCCTCGACGTCTGCGT
>JBIIQL010000485.1:0-3406 GCA_044342095.1 Pirellulales bacterium | reverse complement strand
GACGCCAAAAGCGCACCGAAGAGGCGATCGAACTCCTCGAGACCGCGTGGGGGCATCTGTCGGTTCTCGACATTCTCGGCACGGGGGTCGGAATCCTCGAAGCCAACGGCGAATCCCCATCCGAGATGGCCGACGAGCGTCTCGTGGAAATGTGTGCGAAGGCGCGCAGGGCCAATCCGGAATCGTTCATGATCTTGATTCTCCAGGGTGCGGCGATGGAGTTGATCGGCAGGTCGGACGAGGCGGTTGCGATCTACCGTGAACTCCTCGCGACCCCAGACCTCGATCCGGTCGTCGCCTCGCGGACCAAGAACAACCTGGCGGCGATTCTCATCGGCAGGAAGGAGATCGACGAGGCCCGGCAGCTGATCGATTCGGCAGTCTCCGAACTCGGCCCTCACCCGACGCTTCTCGATACCCGGGCTCTCGTTTGGCTCGCGCGGGGCGATACCTCGCGTGCGATCGAGGATCTGAAGGAATCGTTGTTGGCCCCTTCGGCCACGACCCATCTCCATATGGCGCTGGCTGCCTACGACGCGCGGATGACCACGGAGTCCCGCGCCGCCCTGATGAACGCCGAAAAGAACGGGCTTCGAACCGGACGGCTCACCAAGGCCGACCGGGAACGCCTCGCCACCCTCGACAAAGCACTCGCCGAGCAGGTGGACAAGTAGTTGCCGCGCGGAGGCAGCCAGGAGCGTCCCTGGAACGCAGTGGCAACTCGGCGTCTTTCTATCGCCCCTGCATGGCCCGCGAGCGAGCCAGCGCGTCCTCGGCCTCGGCGATCTTCCCGGCTCGCATGCAGGCAACACTCAGTGCCGTGTAGCTGAACGGGTCGTTTGGCTCGAGCTCACAGGCGCGACGTGCGTGCCTGACGGCGTCTTCGTGACGCTCGAGGCGGGTGCACCAAGCGGCGAGTGCTGAATAGGCCAACGCGAAATCGGGGTGGTCAGCCACCACCGCTTCGAGTTCTGCGACGGCTTCCGCCAGCCGCCCGGAGTCCTTCGTGGCGTGCGCGGCATCATAGCGTTCGTCGCGAGTCGTCATCCCTCTTCCCTCCTCGGTTCGCCTGAACTGCGTCTCAGGCCCAATCTTTCACGTCTTCCACGCCGGCCGCGGAGCGCCGCATTCTAACTGCCCGTGGAAAAAGTCATCCATGACCTTTTTCCACTTGAGACACCCCCAAAGAAGCCGAGGTTTTTCGGGGGTGTCGGCCGCCGCATCCGGCGGCGGTCACTTTATCCACGGCCTGATAACGCTCAGGAGAAAAACATCGCCCGGGGCTTTTCCCGTCCATACCCGCCGCCAGCGCCGCGTTGCTGCTCCTCCCGGCCCCCCGCCCATGAGAACGATTCCAAGGGCCCCGCCAGCCCCTTTGGTGAAGCGGGGGAGCTGCGGCCAACGGCGTCGCCGGGGAAACCTGGACGAGTTGGGAAGCCGCTCTTCTCCGGCTGAAAATGCCATTGAATCCTGGCCCTCAGGAAGACGATAACCCTGCGGATTCGTTCCGGACATCCGGCACGCCGATGCGCTCTGCCGTTCGTTCGAACACCGACGGGATCGGGCCCACCGCTCGATCGATCCCGGTCTAACGTCCCGAGCTGCTCCCGATCTGGAAGGCACGCCGTGAGCATTCATCCGTTGGCTGCCGTGAGTCCCGAGGCCCGGCTCGGCGCGGGCGTGAAGATCGGCGCTTTCGCTTCGGTGGAAGCCGGAGTGGAGCTGGGGGATCACTGCATCGTCGCCTCGGGCGCCGTGATCAAGTCAGGCGTGACCGCGGGCTGCCACAACGAGTTCTGCGAACATGCGGTCATCGGCGGTGCTCCGCAACACGTCGCCAGACCGGCCGATGTCGGCCGCGTGATCATCGGTGATCACAACGTGTTCCGCGAGCATGTCACGGTTCATCGTGGTCTCAAGCCAGGCTGCGACACCGTCGTGGGGAGCAGCAACTACGTCATGGCCGGTGGTCATTTCGGCCACGATTCGGTGGTTGGCAACAGTTGCATCTTCGCCAATGGAAGCATGCTCGGCGGTCACGTTCAGATCGAGGACAAAGCCTTCGTGTCAGGGGCCGTCGCGGTCCACCAGTTCTGTCGCGTCGGCCGCTTGGCGATGGTCGGTGGCCACGCGCGGGTAACCCAGGATATCCCACCGTACATGCTCGTCGATGGCCAGAGCGGATGCATCGTCGGGCTCAACGTTGTTGGGCTGCGGCGCAGCGGTCACACCGGCGAGGACATCACCGACCTCAAGAACGCTTACCGCATCATCTATCGTCGTGGTCTCTCCTGGCAGGAGGTGCTGGAGACGCTGCGGACAGAGTTCCGTGCCGGCCCGGTGCTCCACCTCCGCGACTTCCTCGGCTCCGGCAAACGAGGATTCACCCAGGAGCGTCGTGCTCCTCCCAACGCCACTCTCCGCCTCCGCGTCGCCGACGATGCCCCGGCCGTAGCGCCGACGCTCCGTTCGAAGGCCGGCTGAGCGGCCCCAGGTGCCGCTCCAGGGCTGGCGGGGGGGGACGGTGCCCGCCTGCGGTGCCGTTTCCTCCGGGGGAGCCGGGGCTTTTTTCCGACGCCGGCGCCACGGCCGGACGGATGGCCGCGGCCCCGTTCCGCCGGTGGCTGTTTTCCCGTGGAAAACGTCGTTCCACGGAAATCGTTCTCCGGCTGGTCGCGTGGCCTGAAAAGATGGGCAAAGATTGACGGAGGCGGAGAGTCTCCGTTGCCCGTCCCCGCACGCGCCCACGGCCACCATGTCTCGACGGAAATCCGATCCAGCGAACGCCCCGAACGGCGGGTCGGCTCCGCCGTCGCCCCGGCATTCCCACTGGCCTTGGATCCTCGGTGCCGTTGCCCTGTCAACCCTCTTCGGATGGTGGGTGAGCCGCTGGCTTGGCGAACGGGAGCCGATCGTCGTCGGGATTCTCCACTCGCGTTCAGGCCCGACAGCTGCCCAGGAGCGTCCCCTCATCGACGCCGAGGTGATGGCCCTCGAGGACATCAACCGGGCCGGCGGGCTGCTGGGCAGAAAGGTCCGCTGGGTGATCGCCGACGGCGGCGCCGACGGCAACTCCTTTGCCCGGCAGGCGGAGCGGCTCATCCGGGATGACCGGGTCGATGTCCTGGTCGGTTGTTGGTCGACGGCGAGCCGGCGAGCCGTGGTGCCCGTCGTCGAGGCGAACGACCACCTTCTCGTCCATCCCAACCGCCACGAGGGGTTTGAAGAGTCTCCGAACGTCGTCTCGATCGGGCCTCTGCCGAACCAGCAGGTGGCCCCAGCGGTGGCGTGGAGCCAGGAGACGATGTCCGCTCGTCGTTTCTTTCTCATCGGCACCGACGATCCATGGTCGAGGTCGGCGGGGGCGTTCCTCGGAGACCAACTCGTGGGCATCGGTGCCACGCTG
>JBIIQL010000484.1:0-3408 GCA_044342095.1 Pirellulales bacterium | reverse complement strand
CATCGAGCGTTCCGCCGCTGCTCGCTCCGCGCCGCAACGGAGGCCTTGAGATGTCGAGCCACTGGCTTCGAGCGCTTGCGGTTTGGATCCCCCTCGTCGCCGCTGCCACGGCGAGCCTCGGGGCCCGGTCCGGCCACGGCGAGCCGCCGCCGATCCTTTTCGAGGATGCAAGCGCCGCGGCCGGGATCGGGTTTGTTCACGACGACGGCGGGAGCGGCCGCCGCTACATCCCGGAGACGGTGACCGCCGGCCTGGCGACCCTCGATCATGATCTCGACGGCCAGATCGACCTCTACTTCCCCAATGGCAGCGATCTCCCTGGCACCGAGCCGAGGCGCCGTCCGCGCGGGATGCTCGCGCGGAACCGTGGGGCATGGCGGTTCGAGGATGTCACCGCCGCCGCCGGCCTCGATCACGAGGCCTATGGCGTCGGGGTGACCGTCGGCGATCTCGACAACGACGGCTTTCCCGACCTCTGCACGAGCAACTACGGGCCGAAGCGGATGTGGCAGAACATGGGGGACGGCACGTTCCTCGATGTCACCGCCGCGGCCGGCACCGCCGACGGCGACAAGTTCGGCGCGGGGCTGGCCCTCCTCGACGCCGACGGGGATGGCGATCTCGATCTCTACGCCGCCAACTACGTCCGCTTCTCCCCCGAGGGGCATGTCTCGCCACGGATCCGGGGCGTGCCGCTCTATCACGGGCCTCGTGATTACGAGGCCTGGCCCGACACGTTTTTCCGCAACGAAGGGGACGGCCGGTTCAGTGATCAAAGCGACGCTGCGGGAGTCGCCGGACGGGCAGGGCCGGGGATGGGGGTCGTGTGTCTCGACGAGGACGGGGATGGCGACACCGACATCTTCGTCCTCAACGACGTCGCCGCCAACTTCCTCTTCCGCAACGACGGCACCGGCCGGTTCGAGGAGGTCGGCCTGGAGATGGGGCTGGCCTACGACATGATCGGGCAGCCCAACGGAAGCATGGGGGTCGATTGCGGGGATGTCGACAACGACGGCTGGCTCGATCTGTGGATGACCTCCTACCAGGGAGAGCGGCCCGTCCTCTACCACAACCTCGCCGGCCATGGATTCGAGGATTCAAGCGCGCGAACGGGCGCGGGGGCGGGAAGCGTACCGTGGGTGAAGTGGGGCTGTGGGATCGTCGACTTCGACAACGACGGTCGCCGCGACCTCTTCATTGCCTGCGGCCACATCAACGACCTGGTCGAGCAGTTCGACGACGCGACCGCCTACCGCAACCACAACGTCGTCCTCCGCAACGTCGGGGGGCGGTTCGTGGAGATGTCGGCCGCGGCGGGGCTCCACGCCATCCCCCGCAGGAGCGCCCGCGGCGCTGCTTTCGACGATCTCGACGATGACGGCGACATCGACGGTGTGATCCTCAACGCCCGCGAGGCGCCCACGCTCCTGCGGAACCTCGAGCGCGAACGGGGAGGGGAAGGGCACTGGCTCCAGGTGCGCCTCGTCGGCCAGGGATCGAATCGAGACGGCGTCGGGGCGAACGTCCGCGTCGTCACGCCGGCGGGCGTCCTCGTCGACGAGGTGCATTCCGGCCGCGGCTACCAGGGGCATTTCGGTAGCCGGCTCCACTTCGGGCTCGGGGCCGGGATGGCGGTCGATCGCGTCGAGGTGCGGTGGATCGGCGGCGGACGGGAGGCGTTCGACGTGGCGGGGATTGATCGGCTCGTCACGCTCACCGAGGGGACGGGGCGCCCGGTCGATCGGCCGGCGGAGACGGGGCCGGAGGCGGATCGACGCTGACGATGGCGCGGGGAAGTGTCGAATCGACGACCCGCGACAGCGCCACGATGAAGCCCGCGGCGCCATCCCGCCATCCCCCCTGCAGGCAGTAGCTCTTGGTGAAGGCGGCGAGCCCGCGGAGCGGGAGCATCCAGGCCGGCGACGTCTCCCCCTTGTCGCGGAGGATCGCCGCCTTGGGACCGGAATACCGGGCCGAGCGGACGATGACGTCGGCGCAGCCGTTGAAGCTGTAGTGGAGAATCGATCCCGGCGCGAGCTGCGGCGGTGTCGCACCGTCGACCCGTTCGTGGACGCGGTGATCGGTGAAGCCGGAGGCCGTGCGGTTGAAGAGGCGTAGCACCCGCTCGCGCCCCCAGGGCCCATGGCGCATCTCCCGGCGGCCGATGAAGGTCCGCCGTCGCCAGGCCCAGCAGCGGGCTGGGTCGGAGAGGTCGAGGTTTGCAAGCCCGCGGATCGCGTCGTCGTCGAGCGCCTCGTCGGCGTCGAGCGAGAGAATCCAATCGTGGGTGGCCAGCTCGACGGCGCGGCGCTTCTGGAGCCCGAAGCCGAGGAATGGCTGGTGCTCGACCCGCGCGCCCCTCTCCCGCGCGATCGCCACCGTGGCGTCGGTCGAGCCGGAGTCGAGGACGAGGCGCTCCGCGCACGCCTGGGCGCTGTCGAGCGTGGCGGCGAGCCGGTCGCCGGCGTCGCGGGTGATGACGACACACGAGATCGGCAGGCTGCCGAACGCTCGGAACGGCGCGGGTGGGCTCATGGCCGGGAGCGGGGGCCAGAGCCCCGGGGAACGCGATCGCCACCAGGAAGCGTCCGCGGCGAGACGCCCGCGCCGCCCGGCAGCGTCGATGGGCCGGGGCCATCGTCGCCGTCGTCGTCAGGAGACTCGGGGCTGACCGGCGCGTCACCGGCGAGGAGGAGTGGGAACTCGAGGGTAAAGGTGCTCCCCTCGCCGAGGCGGCTCTCCGCGCGGATGTCGCCGTGATGCTCCTTGAGGATCTTCCGGCTCACCGTCAGTCCGAGGCCGGTGCCGCGCGAGCCCTTCGTCGACACGAAGAGATTGAAGATCCTGGCCAGCGTCTCCGGCGACATCCCCTCGCCATTGTCGATGACCGTGATCCGCGTCTTGCGGCTCGCGGCATCGGCGGTGACGCGGATCTCCACGCGGGCGTCGGGGCGCCCCTCGACGGCGTCGAGGGCGTTGGTGACGACGTTGAGGACGGCCCGGGAGATCCCCTCCGGGTCGAAGAGCATCCGGGGGAGATCGGCAGGCGCGTTCCAGTGGATCGTCGTCCCTCCCTCGGCGGCGCGGTGGTGAACGGTCTCCACGATGTCGGTGACCAGCGCCACGAGGTCCGTCGGCACCGGGTCGGGCTCGCGCTCCTTGCTGAAGGAAAGCATGTCCATGACGAGCGAGGAGATCTTGTTCTGATTGCGGGAGACGATGTCCCAGCCCTTCTTGGTGACGCCGAGATCCTCGTTCTCGAGCCCCATCTCCACGAGATAACTCCCACCCCGGATCCCCTGGAGGATGTTCTTGATGTGGTGGGAGAGGGTGGCGATCGTGTGCCCCACCGCCGCGAGGCGCTCCGACTGCACCATCGCGGAGTAGTAGGTGGTGTCTTCGACG
>JBIIQL010000483.1:0-3413 GCA_044342095.1 Pirellulales bacterium | reverse complement strand
CCCCGCCATTCCTGGCCGCAGGCCGCCGGAAGCATTCGTGACCAGGAGCGTGCGGACACCGAGGGCGACGAGAAGTTCGATGCCCCGGGTGATCGTGGCCTCGTCAAAGCCCTCGTAGGCGTGGACACGCCCCTGGAGGGCGACGACCGGACAAGCGCCGACCCGCCCACAGGCGATCCGGCCGGCATGGCCGGTGGCGGTCGAGGCCGCGAGCCAGCCGGTGATGCCCACGGGCAGGCAGACAACGTCATCAAACCGCTCGACGAGCCCCCCCAGCCCGGTGCCGAGAACGATCCCGAGGCTCCCCCGTCGGCCGCCTGCCGCCTGGACACGGGCCGCGGCCGCCACCGCCTCCGCCCGCAGCCGCTCGGTCCCGTCCATGGCCATTCCCTTTCGCCGCCCGCCGCAGCCCCTTTGCCGCCCGGGCTGAAAACCCTTATTCTCGCTCGATTCCGCGGGGGCGCACACCCCCGCCCCGAGCGCGCCTAAGCGGCGTGCCCCAGTCCACCCTGAGGCCCCTTCGATGCCGAGCCCCGCCGTGAAGCCCACCCGTGCCGAGAGGTTTGCCGGTCTGTCGGTGGCCATCGTGACCCCCTTCCGCGACGGAAAGATCGACTCGCCCCGGCTCCGCCAGCAGATCGACGCCCAGGCTGCGGCCGGCGTGACCTGCATCTGTCCGGTCGGCACGACGGGCGAATCGCCGACGCTCTCGCACGACGAGCACGAGCGGGTGATCGCCGAGAGCATCCAGGCTTCGGCCGGACGGATCCTCGTCATGCCCGGCACGGGGAGCAATTCCACCGCCGAGGCTGTCCGGCTCACGAAGCATGCCGCGAAGGAAGGCGCCAATGCGGCCCTCGTCGTCGGCCCCTACTACAACCGGCCCACCCAGGAGGGAATCTACGAGCACTTCAAGGCGCTCGCCGAGGCGGTCGACATTCCGATCTGCGTCTACAACATTCCCGGCCGCACCGGGCGCAACATCGACCCCGAGACAATCATCCGTCTCGCCGAACTCCCCGGCATCGCCATGGTGAAGGAGGCGACCGGCCTCATGGACCAGGCGTCGCAGATCATCGGTGCCACCGACCTCACCGTGCTCTCCGGTGACGACAGCATGACGCTCCCCCTCCTTGCCATCGGCGGCCGCGGTGTGATCAGCGTCGTTGGTAACCTCGTCCCCGCCGACATGAAGGCGCTCCTCGACGCCTTCGAAGCGGGAGATCTGGCCGGTGCCCGCGCGTGGCACCACCGCCTCTTCGGCCTCTGCCGCGACCTCCTCGGCCTTTCGAGCAACCCGATCCCGATCAAGGCGGCGCTCGCGATGCTTGGCCGCGACTCTGGCGAAGTGCGTCTGCCGCTGGTGGCCCTCGAGCCAGCACAGGCCGACAAGCTCCGCAGCGTACTCCGCACGTATGGCCTTCCGCTCAGCTGAGCGGCCCACCACCGGCGGATCGGCCATGGATCTCTTCATCGACGCGATCATCACCGGGAACGCCGGTGACAAAGTCGAGCTTGTCGCCCGCGGACGGATCGACGCCGAGACTGCAGCCGAACTCGAAGCGGCCGTCGACGAACAGCTCCGTCTCGGCAGGCACACGATCCGCCTCGATCTCGGCGACGTCGGCTTCCTGTCGTCGGCCGGGATCCGCGCCCTCTTCAATGTCCACCGTGCCGCCAAGGGGGCCGGTGGCAGCTGCCTCGTGTCGCGCTCGAGCGAGCCGATCCATCGCGTGCTCACGCTTTCGCGGCTCGCCCCCATCCTCATGGAACCGGGGGCCGTCGATCGCCCTGCCCCCGGCCCCGTGGCCGGGCCGGCACGCTCCCCTGCCCCGGCCGCCGCGCCGCTCCGTACGGAGCAGGTCGGAGAGATCGTCCTCGTCGGCTTCGACGGCGCAGCGGCGGCGACGCTCCAGGGAATCGTCGTCGGCGCACCGGCCTGGACTTCCGGCCTCGGCACGATCGATGAGACACCTCGGAACGTGCCGCGCGAAGCCTTCGGGATCGGCATCGGGGCCCTCGCCGACGACGGGCCGGCGATGACCAGCGGCGGCGAGCTCGTTGCCGCCTGCGGCAGCGTCTTCGTCCGCCCGCCGCGCCCCTTCGGCGTTCCCGATTCGCTCGTCGGCAGCGGAGACCTCGTCCCCTCGATCCGTCTGGCGACCGGACTGTTCTGGGAGGGCACGCCCCGTGGTCACACCGGCTTCGAGGGGGCCGAGGGCGCGCCTGTCGCGCTCGATCGGCTTCTCGGAATCCTCTTGGATCGCACCGGGGCCGAGGCCCTCGCCATCCTCGTCGTGGCGGAGGTGCTGGGGCTTGTCGGCGCCGAATTGATCCGCCCCGTCGCCGAGGCGACGACCGACGATCATCCCGCCGCCGGCCGGGCCGAGGTCGCGGCGCGGTGGCTGTCGTTCTCGCGCGAGCCGTGCCACGCCGGCCGCACGGGGCTCGTCGTCGGCGTCGCGACGCGGGGAGCCCGCGGCGCGCTCGGCGACGTCGTCCGCCCGTTCGGCGCCATCACCGCCCACCTCCACGCCGCCGTCTTCCCTCATCGCCCCCTCCGTCGCGGCGTCACCGAGCCGGAGGGGATCGTCGCCGGCCTCGGCGGAATGTCGCCGCTGGCGGTCATGCACCTCCTTGCCGATCCGGCGCCGGTCCTCGGCACTGGCCGGCCGGAGCTCGTGCGCGGCGCGTGCTGGTTTGCGCCGATCGAAGTTCGGGGAACGCAGCGATGATCACCCTCCTGGCCACCTGGACGTTCGGTGTCACGCTGGCGCTGGTGGCCCTCGGCGTGTTCGTGAGCTACCGGCTCTTCTCCTTCCCCGACATCACCACCGACGGTTCCTTCACCCTCGGCGCCGTGACGACGACCGTCCTCCTCGTCGCCGGGCACGATCCGGCGATCGCCACGGCCGGCGGCGCCGCGGCCGGGGCCGCGGCCGGAGCCTGCACGGGGCTGCTCCACGCGATCTTGCGTATCGAGCCGCTTCTCTCCGGGATCCTCGTGACGACGGCGCTTTCGAGCGTGAACCTCGTCGTCCTCGGCCGCAGCAACGTCCCGCTGGCCGGCACACCGACGCTTCTCGATCGGGCCGAGGCATTCCTCCTTCCGGCCACAACGGCGGCCGGATTCGGCGACGCCGCCGCGGAGGCTGCCCGTCTGATCGTGATGCTCGCCCTGGTCGGGATCGCCGTCCTCTTCCTCTGGGTCTTCTTCCGCACCAACCTCGGCACCGCGATGCGCGCCGGTGGTGACACCGCGACGATGGCTCGGGCGCTGGGGCGCGACACCGGGCTGCTGACGGTCGCAGGACTGGCGATCGCCAACGCCCTGACGGCGCTGTCGGGAGCGCTCGTCGCCCAAGTGCAGGGCTTCGCCGACGTGCAGATGGGAATCGGGATGGTGGTGTGGG
>JBIIQL010000482.1:0-3415 GCA_044342095.1 Pirellulales bacterium | reverse complement strand
ATCTGTGGCGTCTACGGCATGAACTTCGACGTGATGCCCGAGGTCCGCTGGCAGAACGGCTACCTCTACTTCTGGCTGTTGGTGGCGGTCATCACCGGCGCGATGTGGCTGGGCCTCCGCCGAGCGAGGCTCCTTTAGCCGGCCGCGGATCGTGCGATCCGCAACCCTGATGCGGCCCCAAAACCCCGGGCCCATCCGGCGAATCCTGAACGGCCAGGCCCCGCGGCTACCGCTGAGTTCGAGAACCCCACCATGGAAACAATACAGCCCCGGCGGGACTGCCCGCCGGGGCTGTTGCTCCTTGAGTCAGGGCTCGCAGAAGTGATCAGGTGCCGGCACCGGGGCGGCCGCCGCCACCGGGACCCCGCATCTGGAGCTTCGAGACGTCGAAGGCGGGGCCCTTGAGGGCTTCGAGCTTCGCCTTTTGGTCGGCGTCGAGGATCTCCATCGCCTTGGCGGTCATCTTCGCCCGCATCTCGCCGGGGTTGCCAGTTCCGCCCCCACCCTGACGCATATCCCGCATCGCCGACTGGAGCTTGGCGATCTGATCGTCGGTGACCGAGAGTTCCTTGGCCACCGACTCGTCCATGAGAGCGCCGGCTCCAAGGGCCTGGATGCGGATCTGCTTGAGACGGGCGAGCTGCTCGGGCGAGAGGATGCCGGCGATCTTCTTGTCGTCCTCGGCGTTTCGGGACCGACGCTCCTCCATCCACTTCTGACGCTGCTCGTCGGTCATGTCACGGAGATTTTCACCTCTGCCGCCGCCGGGGCCGCGTTCAGGAAGCTCGGCGGCGAGCTTGGCCTTGAGATCAGCCGAGAGGCCAAGGTCGGACTGGACGACGTCCTGCCGGAGAAGGGAGGCGTGTGACATCATCCCCCCCATTCCCATGCCGCGACCACGTCCGCCCGGGGCTTGTGCGGAGGCATCGGTGGCGGCCAGGAGTGCGGCCGCCAGAGTGGCGACAGCGAGAAGCGTGCGGTGCATGAGTGGCCCTCTGGAGCGAAGGGGAGAAAAAGGGGACGGGAAGCTTTGCGGGGAGCGGAATGTCGGCGGACACCCCGCCCAACCCGTTCCCCGGCCCTTGAACTGCCCGGCGACGGAAAAGTTGCGGCGGGACCCCACGGGCACCGGCGACCGATCGACACCGTGAGGCACGACGGTCAATCGAAGAGCGACTTCTGCGCCGTCTCCCCTTTGCGACGCGGCTTGGCGGCAGGGGGCGGAGCCGAGGATTCGAAGGCGAGGAGGAGGTCACGGGCCCGTTCGACGACGGCGCCGGGAACGCCGGCGAGCCTGGCCACGTGGACGCCCCAGCTCTTGTCGGCGGCGCCGGGGGCGACCTGGTGGAGGAAGACGAGCTGATCGTTGTGCTGCTTGACGAGTACCTGGACGTTGGCGACGCCGGGGAGCTTCTCCATCGCGGCGAGCTGGAGGTAGTGGGTGGCGAAGAGCGTCCGGCAGCCGGGGACGCCGTGGAGCCATTCGACGACCGCCTGGGCGATGGCGAGGCCGTCGAAGGTGCTCGTGCCACGGCCGACTTCGTCGAGGATCACGAGGCTTCGTGGCGTCGAGCGGTTGAGGATCCGCGCTGTCTGAGCCATCTCGACGAGGAACGTGCTCGCGCCGGTGGCGAGGTCGTCGCCGGCGCCGATCCGGGCGAAGAGCCGGTCGACGACGCCGATCCGGGCGCGGCGGGCGGGGACGAAACTCCCCGCCTGGGCCATGACCGCCAACAGCGCGGCCTGACGGATGAACGTGCTCTTGCCACCCATGTTGGGGCCGGTGACGAGGAGCATCGATGGGCAGCCCGCGCTCCCCGGAGGGGGAGGACCGTCGGGGAGGCGGGCGGCGAGAGTGAGATCGTTGGAGACGAGCGTGCCGGCGGGGAGGAGCTCCTCGAGGACCGGATGACGTCCGGCCTCGATCCGAAGGACCCCGTCGTCGGTGATCTCGGGGCGCACCCAGCCCCGTGAGCGGGCGACCTCGGCGAGGCTCACGAGGACGTCGATCCGGGCGAGGATGGTGGCCGCGCGGTCGAGACGCTCGCGCTGGACGGCGACGAACTGGCGAAGCGCCTCGAGGAGTTCGAGCTCGCGGCGGAGAGCCTCGTCCTCGGCCCCGAGGACCTGCCGCTGGCGCTCGTCGAGCTCGGGCGTCGTGTAGCGTTCGGCGTTCTTCACCGTCTGCTTGCGGATGTATTCGGCGGGCACCTTGGCGGCGTGGTTGCGGCCGACTTCGAGGAAAAAGCCGAAGACACGATTGAAGCCCACTTTGAGCGACGGGATCCCGGTGCGGGCGATCTCGTCGGCCTGGTAACGGGTGATCCAGGCCTTGCCGCCGCTGGCCATTTCGGCGAGCTCGTCGAGCCTCTGATCGCAGCCGGGGCGGATGAAGCCACCGTCGCGGGCGAACACCGGGCAGCCTTCGCGGAGGGTCGCACCGATCCGGGCCGAGACGTCGTCGAGCGGATCGAGGTCGGTGGCAAGTTCGCCGAGGAGGCCCTGGCTTCCCCGGAGCGTCGCGATCACTTCGGGAAGGATGGCGGTGGCCCGGCCGATCCGTTCCAGGTCGCGCGGACCGGCGCGGCCCGACATGACCCGGCCGATGAGGCGTTCGATGTCGCCGATGCCGGTCAGCAGGCTCCCGAGTCGATCGGCGAGGGGGGGATGGGCAACGAGCGCGGCGGTGGCGTCGAGACGCTCGTCGATTGCCGGCCGCTCGAGCAGCGGCGCGGAGAGCCAGTCGGTGAGGAGCCGCGCTCCCATCGGCGAGCGGGTGCGGTCGAGGACGCCGGCGAGGGAGCCGCTGCGCCGATTGCCGGTGGCGCCAGAGGTGCGGACGAGCTCCAGGCTGCGCCGTGAGGCCTCGTCGATCTCCATCCGCTCGCCCCGTCGCCAAGCGGCGAGCGTCGTGATCCGGGAGATCGCCGTCGGCTCGTTCTCGTCGAGGTAATGGACGATCCCTCCGGCTGCGCCGATGCCGGGGAGATCGTGGGGGAGGTCGAAGCCGAGCCCTTCGAGGCGCGCTCCCCCGACGGCCCGGTCGATCGCCGTGCGGGCGCTTCCCTCCTCGAACCACCAATCGGGCCGCGCGGTGATGGCCGCGGATCGGCCGGTTGGTCGGAGAAGGGCTTCGACGGCGCCGCGGTCCTTCGTGGCGCAGAGGCATTCGGCCGGCTCGAGGCGAAGCACCAGGTCGGGGACATCCTCGGCCGGGACCACTGCGGCCTCGAAGGTGCCGGCGGCGACATCGATCCAGGCCAGGCCCACGGGGATCGAGCCGGCAGCGGTATCGGTCGCATCGTCGCGGTCGTCGCGAGCCGGACGGGGCGGCGGGCCGGGCGTGAGGGCGAGGAGCCAGTTGCGGCGGGCGGGATCGAGGAGAGTCTCGTCGGCGGCGATACCGGGGGTGACG
>JBIIQL010000481.1:0-3418 GCA_044342095.1 Pirellulales bacterium | reverse complement strand
GGCGAAGCCCGCCGCGGCGGCCCCCCCGGCCAAGCCGGCGCCGGTCGCCGCGGCGCCCGTGGCCCCGACGCCTGTGGCAAAGGTTGCGGCAGCCGAGCCCGTGCCGGCGGCCCCTGCGCCTGCGGCCGCGAAGCCCGTCGTGGAGCCGGAGCCTGCCGCGCCGACCCCGGCCGTGGCGGCGGTCGAGCCCGCCGGTCCAGCGGTGCGGCGGCTCGCTCGTGAACTCGGCGTCGATCTCGGACGCGTGAAGGGGACTGGGCCTGCCGGGCGGATCCTCCGTGAGGACGTCGTCGCTGCCGTCCGTCAGGGAAGTGCCCAAGGGGCACGTTCGGCCGCCACACCATCCTCCGACCGAGACGACTGGGGCCCTGTCCACCGCGAACAGATGTCGCGGATGAGGCGGACGATCGCCACGAACATGGTGCGGAGCGTCTCGACGATCCCCCATCTGACCAACTTCGACGACGCCGACGTCACCGAAATGGAGCGACTCCGAAAGGCGAGCGCCGATGATCATGCCAAGGCGAACGTCAAGCTGACGGCGCTCTCGTTCGTGATCAAGGCAGTGAGCCTCTCCCTCCGCCAGCACCCGGCGATGAACTCGAGCATCGACGTCGAGAAGGGGGAGATTCTCTACAAGGATTACGTCAACATCGGCCTCGCGGTCGACACTCCCCGCGGGCTCGTGGTGCCGGTGCTCCGTGGATGTGACGAACTGTCGATTCCGCAGATCGCCCAGGCGATCGCCGAGACCGCCGAGAAGGCGAAGCATGCCCAGTATTCGATCGAGGATCTCCGCGGCGGCACGTTCACGATCAGCAACCTCGGCGCCATCGGCGGTACCTATTCGACGCCGATCATCAACTGGCCCGAGGTGGCGATCCTCCTCGTCGGTCGGTCACGGAAGTTGCCGGTCGTCCAGGGAGACCGAATTGAGCCCCGGCTGATGATGCCGCTGTCTTTGTCCTACGACCACCGCATCATCGATGGGGCCATGGCTGCCCGTTTCCTCCGGGAAGTGATCGGTTTTCTCGAGAGCCCCGGGCGCCTCCTTCTTGCCCGCTGATACCCATCCCACCGTGGGGCTGGAGGCGGCATGCCGCCGCCCCGTCGTCCCACTGTAAGCACTGGATCGCAGCTGTGAGCCATCCCGATCGCATCGACGCTACCGGAACCGCCAGCCTCGCGTTTCTCGAGGAGATGTTCGACCAGTACGCCGCCGATCCGACGAGTGTCGATCCCGAGTGGCGGGCCTACTTCGAAGCTTTGGAGCGGAACGGATCGGCCGCTCGGACCGCTCCTGTCGGCGCTGGCTCGTCGGTCAACGTTTCTTCGGGCAATGGTCCCTCCTCCCGCGCCAACGGTCAGGCCAGCGTGGCGGCCGGTGCGCCGCTTCACGGCAGCCAGTATCAGGGCAACCAGTATCACGGTGACACCGGGGCGCGGCTGGTGACTCCCGACGGCATTGCCACGGCCCATGCCGTCGCCGTGGCCGGAGGGGATGTCCGTCTCCCCGACGCCCCGATCGGCGAGGCGATGCCGCTGCCGCTCCCGGTGGCTTCCGGCAGCGCGGCCGAGGAGCGGGTGGCGTTCCTCCAGGATCGCGTCGATCAACTCGTTCGTGCTTATCGGGTCCGCGGGCATCTCATGGCCGAGATCGATCCGCTCGGTCGGCCGCGTCCGGGCCTCCCGGAACTCGATCCGCGGTTCTATCACCTCACCGAAGAGGACATGGACCGGACCTTCTCTACCGACACGATCGAGGGACCGCAGTCGATGCCGCTGCGGGAGATCATCCAGCGCCTGCGGAACACCTACTGCCGGGCGATCGGCGTGCAGTTCATGCACATGGACGATCTCCGGGTGCGGCAATGGCTCCAGGTGCGGATGGAGGGGTGCGAGAACCGGATTCAGCTCGATCGGCGCCAGCAACTTCGCATCTACCGGCAGATGACCTGCGCCGCCGTCTTTGAGGAGTTCATCCAGAAGCGGTTTCTCGGGGCAAAGAGCTTCTCCCTCGAGGGAGGCGAGTCGCTCGTTCCGCTCCTCGAGATGGCGATCGAGCGCGCCGCCACGCAGGGGATCGGTGACGTCGTCCTCGCCATGGCCCATCGCGGCCGCTTGAACGTCCTGGCGAACGTCATGGGGAAGAGCGCCCAGCGGATCTTCCGTGAGTTTGCCGATCTCGATCCCGAGCTTCACGTCGGCCGTGGCGACGTGAAGTATCACCTCGGGCATTCGAGCGATCACCGTGCCGCCAACGGCCGCAACGTCCACCTCACGCTGTGCTTCAATCCGAGCCATCTGGAGTTCGTCAATCCCGTCGCCATCGGTCGCGTGCGGGCCCGTCAGGACCGGATCAGCGACTTCGCCCGGCAGACGGGGATGGTCGTGCTCATCCACGGCGACGCGGCCTTCGCCGGCGAAGGGGTCATCCAGGAATCGCTCAACCTCAGCGAACTCGACGCCTACCGCATCGGCGGCGCGCTCCATGTCGTCGTCAACAACCAGATCGGATTCACGACCGGCCCGCGCGAGGCCCGCTCCTGCACCTACGCCACCGACGTGGCGAAGATGCTTCAGATCCCCATCTTCCACGTCAACGGCGAGGATCCCGAGGCCGTTGCGCAGGTGGTCAATCTGGCGATGGACTTCCGCCGCGAGTTCCAGCGCGATGTCGTCATCGACATGTACTGTTTCCGGCGCCGCGGGCACAACGAAGCCGACGAGCCGGCGTTCACCCAGCCGGCCCTCTACCGGGTGATCGAGAAGCGGCCGAGTGTCCACGAGAGCTACCTCGAGAAGCTCCTCAAGCTCGGCGAGGTGACCCGCGACGAGGCGATGAGGATCGCCGAGGAACACCGGGCGAAGCTCGACGCCGAACTGTCGGTCGCGAAGAGCGACGACTACGTTCACTCCAACGAGATGGCCGGCGTGTGGGCCGCCTACAGCGGGGGACGGGAACGCGATTCGGTCGACGTCGACACCGGCGTGAAAGCGGAGGTGCTCACCCATCTGCTCCGGCAGTTGATCCGCCTCCCGGAAGGATTCGAGCCCCACCCGAAGATCCAGAAGTTTCTCGAAGTCCGCCAGCAAATGGCCGACGGGAAGCAGCAGCTGGACTGGTCGGCCGCCGAGGCCCTCGCCCTGGCGACGCTCGCCACTCAGGGAATGCGGGTGCGGCTCTCCGGCCAGGATTGCCAGCGCGGCACGTTCAGCCATCGTCATGCCGTGATCCATGACTGCGTCACCGACGAGACTTACTGCTCGCTCGAGCACCTCGCCTCCGAACAGGCGCCGGTCGAGATCTACAACAGCCCCCTGTCGGAGGCCGGGGTGCTCGGCTTCGAGTACGGCTACAGCCTCGATTGTCCCGACGGGCTCGTGATGTGGGAGGCGCAGTTCGGCGACTTCGTCA
>JBIIQL010000480.1:0-3425 GCA_044342095.1 Pirellulales bacterium | reverse complement strand
GAGCTGCTCGTCGCCGAGCCGACGCGCGAGCGGGCCCATCCCGGCGTCGATCGCGACATGCTGCGGACCCTCGCCGACCTCACGGCCGGCGCCGTCGTCGAGGCGGGGGACGTGGCGACGGTCCCCGGCCGGCTGGCGACCGGATCGATCGAGACCCGCCGCCAGGTCGATGACGACATCTGGGACACCTGGCCGGTCCTCGCGCTCTTGGTCGGCCTGTACTGCGCCGACATCGCGATCCGCCGCCTCTCCGGACTGAGTTGACCTCTCCCGCAGGGAATCCGTCGATGCTCTTCTTTCCCCCGCTTCGCATCCTCCTGGTAGCGCTCGTCGCCGTCGTCCTCGTCGGCCTCCCCGCGTCGGCCCGGGCCCAGGCGCCCGACGCTAGCCGGGGTGCCCTTGGAGAGTCCGAGGCACGCGATCTCCTCCGTGTCGAGGCCGCGGTCGACCGGGGGCTCGAATACCTCTCCACGAAGCAAGATGCCAACGGGGCCTGGCAGCACGGAATGTCGCAGCAGCCGAACACCGGCATCAACGCGCTGTGCCTCCTCGCCTTCATGGGGCGCGGCCATGTCCCCGGCCGCGGCCCCTACAAGGAGACGGTAGGGCGGGCGCTCGACGCGATGATCGCCTCGCAGCAGCCCGACGGCTTGGTCGTTCGTGCCGGTGGCAATTCGCACGGGCCGATGTACGAGCACGCCCTGGCGACGCTCGCCCTCATCGAGGCCTCCGGCTGGCGCACCGACGACGCGATGCGCGACACCTGCCGCCGCGCGGTCGCGGTGATCGTCGGGGCGCAGAACAACGAGGGGGGCTGGCGCTACCAGCCACGCCCCGCCGATGCCGACTTGAGCGTGACGGTGATGCAGGTGGTGACGCTGCGGGCCGCGCAGAGCGCCCGCTTCGACGTTCCGCAGAAGACGCTCGACGCGGCGGCGGAGTACATCAAGCGCTGCGCGAAGCCGGAAGGGGGCTTCGCCTACCAGCCCGGCCAGGGAGTGAAGAACGCCCAGTCGGCGGCCGGGGCCCTGTCGCTCCAACTCCTCGGTCTCTACGACGATCCCGACGTCGCCAAGGCGCTGGAGTCGCTACAGAAGCGCGACTACCGTCCGCAGATGGACGAGTATTTCCACTACATGAATTACTACGCGATGCAGGCCCACTTCCAGGCCGGCGAGGAGCAGTGGGCGCTGTGGAGCCCGCGCGTGCGAACGCTCCTCCTCGAGAGCCAGAATGCCGACGGCAGCTGGCCCGGGTGGGGGGAGGAGCGGATCAACGGCCCGGCGAAGAACTACTCCACCGCCATGGGGGCGATCACGCTCGAGGTCTACATGCACTACCTGCCCGCCTACCAGCGGTGAGTCGGGGGGCAAGCGTTGCGAGCAACGCTTCCTGCCGACACTCAGGCGAGGCGGGGATCGGCGAACGCTTGAGAAGTGACGAGGTTCGTCCGAGGAACGACGAAACTTTTGCCGGCCCCGCCGACGAGCCACCCACAGGTTCGGGTGCGTGGGGGCTTCTCCGCGAAGGGCTCAAACGTTGCTTCGGGGTCGCCCATGCCCCGTCGCCGGACGCTCGCTTCGGCCTTCGTGCCCTCCGCTCGCTCGGACCCGCCTGTGCTCCGCCATCCATGGCTCCGCTTGTCGGCTACGCCGGCTCTCGGGGCACGGGCGACCCCTCGCTGGCGCGCTGTTGGGGAGAGAGGGGGCGAGAAATCGGGTTTTTGGGTACCCGTGGTCGCCCTGATACCTCGAAAGAGGGGGGCTTCGACTGAAAGTTGTCTGGACGATTCATGTCGAGACGACTATCATGACGACATGACCAAGGTGAAGCCCTCCACACGCCGCCGCGCCGGGGATCGGGAAGCCGCGCAGCCGCGTCGGTTCGATTCCCTCGAGCAGGAGGCCTATCTCAACCTGTGGCGTACCTACGATCGCCTCAAGGCGCTCGAGGAGGGGGCGTTTGCCGAGTTCGACCTCTCGGCCCAGCAGTACAACGCCCTTCGCCTCCTCCGCGATGCGGCGCCCGAGGCGCTCCCCACGCTCGTCCTCGCGGCCCGGCTCGTCTCGCGGGCCCCCGACATCACCCGCCTTGTCGACCGGCTCGAAGCCCGGTCGCTCGTCCGCCGTGAGCGCCTCGCCCACAACCGGCGCGTCGTGCGGATCGCGATCACGGCCGAAGGAGACGCGCTCCTCGAGCAGATGGCCGAGCGGGTCGTCGACTGTGGCACGCAGCAACTCGGCCACCTCCCCGCCGCCGACCTCGGCACGCTCATCGATCTCCTCAAAGCCGCCCGCCGGCCGCACGAAGCGGCTGACACGGTGGCCGCAACCACCGAATCCCCCAGCCAGTAACAGCCGACCCCTTTCTCCGGTCTCCGGTTCTCGTTCCACGCAACTTCAGGAGTCGACCGATGGTCTCCCTCAACGGCAATCAGGCCACGACCAGCCCCCACGTCGTCGTCATTGGCGGTGGGCCTGCCGGTGCCACGACGTCGACGCTCCTTGCCAAGCAGGGGCACCGGGTGACGCTCTTCGAGCGCGAGACCTTTCCCCGCTACCACATCGGCGAATCGCTCATCCCGGAGACGTTTTGGGTTCTCGAGCGGCTCGGCGTCCTTCCGCAACTCCGC
This sequence comes from Pirellulales bacterium, assembly GCA_044342095.1. Taxonomy (GTDB): domain Bacteria; phylum Planctomycetota; class Planctomycetia; order Pirellulales; family UBA1268; genus QWOP01. The sequence goes on along the minus strand of JBIIQL010000480.1, from coordinate 793 downwards.
GAGAGTCGGTTTGTCCGCAAGGAGAGCGTTCAATTCGTCACCGGCACGGGCAAACTCTCCGAGCCGTTTTACTTCCCCGACCACAAGCCCCATGAATCGTCGCGCACCTGGCAGGTGCTGCGGAGCGAGTTCGATTCGATGATGCTCGACAACGCCCGCGCTGCCGGCGTCGAGGTCCATGAGGGAGCCCGCGTTCTCGACGTCGTCTTCGAGGGGGGCCGGGCGGTCGGTGTGAACCTCGCTGCGGGGGAAGGGAAGCGGTTCGTGGCGGCCGACGTCGTCGTCGACGCTGCCGGCATGGGGGGGCTGATCCAGGATCGGCTCGGACTGCGGCAATGGGATCCCGACCTCAAGAAGGCCGCGCTCTGGACCTACTGGAAGGGGGCGAAGCGCGACGCCGGCCGCGATGGGGGGGCGACGCTCGTCATGCAACTTGACAACAAGCTCGGATGGTTTTGGTACATCCCCCTTCAGGACGACGTTGTCAGTGTCGGTGTCGTCGCTCCCTTCGATTACCTCTTCAAGAATCGGCCCACGAAGGACCACGAGGCACTCTACGCCGAAGAGGTCGCCCGCTGCCCCGGCGTGATCCCGCGCCTGGACGGCGCCGAGCGCGTCGCTCCCTACCGGGCCGCAAAGGAGTATTCCTACCGCTCGCGGCAGGTGGCCGGGGATGGCTGGGTGCTCGTCGGCGATGCCTACGGCTTCCTCGACCCGCTCTATTCCTCGGGGATCCTCCTTGCCCTCCATTCCGGAGCGCTCGCCGCCGATGCGATCCACGAAGGGCTCGTCG
>JBIIQL010000479.1:0-3439 GCA_044342095.1 Pirellulales bacterium | reverse complement strand
CCCTGCCGGCGAGCGTGGCCCGGCTGGCCCAGCGGGCGCCGCCGGGAAGGATGGCGTTCACGGGAAGGACGGTGCGCCGGGCAAGGATGGGAAGAACGGTCTCGACGGCAAGAACGGCGTCGATGGCAAGAACGGCGTCGATGGCAAGCCAGGCCCTGCTGGTGAGCGTGGACCGGCTGGCGCGGCAGGCGCCGCTGGGAAGGATGGCCTTCACGGGAAGGACGGCGCGCCCGGCAAGGACGGGAAGAACGGCCTCGACGGGAAGAACGGCGTCGATGGCAAGCCAGGCCCTGCCGGTGAGCGTGGACCGGCTGGCGCCGCAGGCGCCGCGGGGAAGGATGGCCTTCACGGCAAGGACGGGAAGAACGGTCTCGACGGGAAGGCCGGTCCGGCTGGTCCCGCCGGGAAGGATGGCAAGAACGGCGTCGACGGGAAGGCGGGCCTGAACGGCGCGCCGGGCAAGGACGGGAAGAACGGCCTCGACGGGAAGGCCGGTCCGGCTGGTCCCGCCGGGAAGGATGGCAAGAACGGCGTCGACGGCAAGGCGGGCCTGAACGGCGCGCCCGGCAAGGACGGGAAGAACGGCGCGCCTGGCAAGGACGGGAAGAACGGCGTCGACGGGAAGGCCGGTGCGCCCGGCAAGGACGGGAAGAACGGTCTCGATGGGAAGGCAGGACCTGTGGGGCCGGCCGGTCCGAAGGGCGATCGGGGGCCTGCCGGGAGTGATCTCCGCACCGGTGCCCGTGACATCACCTCGCTGCTCCGGCTGCCTGACGCCGCCCGTTTGGACAACGCGGTGCTCCGTCGTGTCGGCGACACGGTGGAACTCTCGCTCGCCGGGCTACGGAGCAAGAAGCGCATCGATGCCGTGATCGGGAAGGTGCCGGCTGGATTCCGTCCGGCACGCCACCAAAGCCTGTGTACCTCGGACGCCGACTTCGAGCAGGTTCGCGTCAGTGTCGATGCCGAGGGGTCGGCGGCGATCACCGCCGCTCAACCGAAGCAGGCCGCCGGCCTGGCTGCGACGTCGACGTCGCTCGTGTGGCTCACCGATGATGCGTGGCCGACGAAGCTGCCGGGCAAGGATTGGCGCTGATCGCTATTTCGCCGGGAAGTGACGACACCCGATGGGGGTGGTGCCGGGCCAGGGGCCTCGCATCACCCCCACGGTCGTTCATGGGCGTCACGGCCGCCTCTTGCCCCTCGAGCTCGAGGCACCCGCTCACGGCGCTCGGGCCAGGACGTCGCGAACGACCGAGGGATCGATCCCGTCGACGAGTTCGACCTCCCCGACCCGCGTGGAGAGGATGAATCGGAGCCTGCCATGGAGCGTCTTCTTGTCGCGGGCCATCAGCGCCACCAATTCCTCGGGCGAAGGTTTGGGGCCCGGAGGAAGTCGCACTGGCAAGTGCAAGGCGGCCAGGAGGGCGTCCTGACGTCGGGCGAGTTCGGCGGGGATCCGCCCGAGCCGGACGGCGAGTTCCGCGGCGTCGGCCATGCCGATCGCCACCGCCTCGCCGTGGAGAAGCGTGCCGTAGCCGAGGGCATTCTCGTAGGCGTGGGCGAAAGTATGGCCGTAATTGAGGATCGCCCGCAGCCCTGTCCGCTCGTGCTCGTCGCGGGACACCACCGACGCCTTGAGCGATGCCGATCGGACGACGATCGCCTCGACGTCGGCTGGCTCGCGGGCGAGGATCGCCGCGGCGCGGTTCTCGAGTCGCTCGAGGAGATGGCTGTCGAGGATCATTCCGTACTTCACAACCTCGGCCAGTCCGCTGATGTACTCGCGGGGGGGAAGCGAGGCGAGGGCCCCGGTGTCGGCCAACACACCGCGCGGCTGCCAGAAGGCGCCGACGAGATTCTTGCCGCCGTGGAGGTTGATGCCGGTCTTCCCGCCGATCGCCGAGTCGACCTGCGCCACGAGCGTGGTCGGCACCTGCCAGACCGGCAAGCCGCGAGCGAACGTGGCAGCGACGAAACCGGCCAGATCGCCCACCACGCCGCCCCCGACGGCGACGACATGGGTGCCGCGGTCGACGTTCGCGGCCGCGAAGGCCTCCCAGAGACGCTCCGCCTCGGCCACCGACTTCGAAGCCTCGCCCCGCGGGACAGGGATCGTGAGCGTGTCGATCCCGGCATGGCGCAGCGATCCGTCGATGGCATCGGCGTGCGACGCGAGCACGCCGCTATCGGCGATGATCACGGCCCGGCGGGCGCCGGCGGCCGCAAGCACCGCCCCGGAGGAGCCGAGGACGCCGGGGCCGATCGTGATCTCGTAGGAGCGGTCGGCGAGTTCGACGCGGATGACGGTGACGGCCACGTCAGGCGACGCTCACGCGCTCGATGTCCTCCGGCGTGACGCGGATCACGCGGGCGAACCCGGAGTGCTGGCGGACATAGTCGAGGTCGGCCGCCTCGGTGGGGCTGGCGTGGAGCAGCACCGCGGCCTTGGCCTTGTCGGCAGCCGACCAGTCCTCGTACTCCTCGGGCCATTCCGTGTGATTTTCCACGACGAGCGCTTCGCGGTATGGGTCGAAGGCGTTGGGCATCGACGGGGGCTCCTGGGCTTGGACGGACCGACTCGAGCGGCACGGAAGTATACATTGGTGCCGCCCATGTTCCTTGTCGGAGAAATGCCTCATGTCCCCCGCTGATTCGTTTGCCGTTCCCGGACGCTCGTCCATCCCGCCACGGGCGGCTGTTGGCTCCGGGGCGCGGCTGGTCATCGGATTGGTCGTGCTGGGGGTGACCGCCGGCCTCGTCGGCATCTGGTACCAGCGGGGGCAGACACGCCGTTGCCTCGCCTTCTACGGCCCGGAAGCCGCGCGGATGGTGACCACCGCGCCGATTGTCGAACTCTGGCGGGTGGCTCCGGCGACCGAGCCAGGGGTGTTGGTGGCGCTTGAGCGAGCCGACGTTTCCACAGCCCCAGGGTTGGTCCACCTCCGTCGGGGGCTCGTCGAGGACGCCAATTTTCGCTGGCTCGTCGGGCCATCGATCGACGGAGACCGACTCCCCGCATCGTCATGGGACTGGGCCCTCGTGTTTTCCGATCCCGCCAAGGGACGCCCGCCGGTCGTGCTCGTGATCGATCTTGCCGAGGCTCCCGGTGGGGCAGGGGGGGGCGGAGCCACGGCTGGCAGTCTGGCCGTAGTCGGGCAGCCGGGGAGGATCGGCCTGGGCCGGATCGCCCGCGGGCTCGCCACCTGGTTGAGCCGAAAACCGTGAAGCTGCCTCGGGATTCCTGCGGCAAACCGGGCTTTTGACCACGCCGCAGGGAGCCTATCCTCCCGCCGAATCGGTGGAGTGGACGTCGAATCCTGCTGCGCTCGCCGGAAAGTCGGTGGGCTGGATGAGGGGACGCTCCACGATCGCTTTCCGGACGTGGTTCTCCAGAGGCTCACTCGTATGCGCTCGATCGCCGTGGCCAATCAGAAGG
>JBIIQL010000048.1:0-11944 GCA_044342095.1 Pirellulales bacterium | reverse complement strand
CCGCCCGCTCCAGCGACACGCTCCTCGTGGAGAGGATGTGCCCCGCTTCGTCGCTCGCTTCGGCGGGATCGCCGTCAGGAGGGGCGATGTCGAGCACCACCCGACTGCCAGCCGGTCCGCGGAGCATTGCCACCGCATCCTTGAGACGCATCCGATCGGAGGCGATACCGTCGATGGCCACGATCCGGTCTCCGGCCGCGATACCGGCAAGCCATGCCGGCGAACCGATCAGCGGCGTGACCACCGCCGGCAGCCGGTCGGGCCCCTCGGCCGTGAGTTCCAGGCCGACCCCGGCAAACTCCGCCGTCGATTCACTGGCGGAAAGGCTACCCGGCTCGACCGAGAGGAACGCGGAGTGTTCGTCGAGCCGCGCGAACATCCCTTCCATCGCGTTGCGGAAGAGTGCCTCCTCGTCGACCGGCTCGAGAAGCATCCTGCCGACATGCCCGGTGACTTCGCCGTACAGCCGGCCCCGGCCACCGCGGTCGCGGGCAGCCCACGCCAGAAGACTGGCGATGGCAATCAGGCAGAGGAGAACGAGATTGCGTTTCGGCATGGGGGACGTGGCACGGAGCGGGAACAGCGACGGATCGAACTCGAGGTCACGGAATCAATTCGTGGGAGCAGGCAACGCCGGCGGCGACGGGAACGGCGCGGTCGGCCCGGTTCCGCGGCGCGGTGTGGTGGCCGGGAAGAGATGGCCTTTGGGTACCACCGTCACCCCTCCGGCGGAGATCGTCAAGCCCATCGCCGCGTCAGCCTCGGGATCGAAGCCGATCGTCATGCCGGCAGGGATCCGCACGCCCTTGTCGACGATCGTCCGGCGGAGCCGGGCGTGCCGGCCGACATCGACCCCTTCCATGAGGATGCTCTCCTCGATCCGGGACCAGCTGTGGAGCCGCACGCCGGATCCGAGGATCGAGCGCCAGGCCCTCCCTCCGGAGACGATGGCGCCCGGACAGACGAGGCTGTCGGTGGCCTCGCCCCGACGCCCGTCCGGACCGGGATCGGCGAACACGAACTTCGGGGGTGGATGGGCCGCGGGAAGCGTGCGGACGGGCCACTGCTCGTCGTAGAGATTGAGCTGCGGATCGACGGCGACGAGATCGAGATTGGCCTCGAAGTAGGCGTCGATCGTCCCGACGTCGCGCCAGTAGGCATCGGCCTTCCGATTCTCGTCCCGGAACGGGTAGGCGTGGACGGCGTGGCTACGAACCACCGCCGGCAGGATGTCGTGGCCGAAGTCGTGTCGGCTGGCAGCGGCATGATCGGCACGCAACTGCTCGAGGAGGAAAGGCCAGGAAAAGCAGTAGATCCCCATCGAGGCGAGGCACATTCCGGGCTGACCGGGGAGCTCCGGCGGATCCGGCGACTTCTCGCGAAACTCGACGACGCGGGAGGAAGCATCGACCCGCATCGTCCCGAACTCACCCGCCGCCCCGACCGGCACCGGAAGCGCCGCGACGGTGACGTCGGCACCGGTCTCGTCGTGGGCGGCGACGAGCGCGCGGTAGTCCATCTTGTAGACATGATCCCCGGCCAGAACGACGACAAGCCGAGGCGCCGCCATTTCCAGGGAGTAGATGTTTTGGAAGACCGCATCGGCGGTCCCGAGATACCAACTCTCGTCCACTCGCTGCTGGGGTGGAAGGATGTCGAGAAACTCACCGAGTTCACGGCAGAAGAACCGGTGCCACCCGAGCATGAGATGCCGGTCGAGGCTGACGGCTTTGTACTGGGTGAGCACCTGCACCCGGCGCAGACCGCTGTTGACGCAGTTGGAAAGGGCGAAGTCGACGATCCGGTAGGCACCCCCGAAGGGGACGGCCGGCTTGGCCCGATCGCGGGTGAGGGGATCGAGCCGAGCGCCCTTGCCCCCTGCCAGCACGACGGCAACGACGTCCTGCAGCGCGGTCGGATCGGATGTGGACGGAGTCATCGTCGTGGCCCCATGCCTGTTCCTGCTCGCCGTGAATATACGCGCCACCCCCAACCCAAGGAAAAAACACCGGGCAGACAGATCCGGGGAGGCGGGGAGGCGTCCACCATCAAACCTTCACCATCCCCCCCGTCCGCCCCAAGCCCCCGACGACCCACCCGCTTGAGCGTGTCCGGGGATACCGGCCCGAAGCGGTCTGGCACCTCCGCCCCAGCGCCCCTACAGTCCGCCGCCTTCTGCGGAGTACGCATCCCCTGCGAAAGACAGCCATGGCACGTACCTCGACCTCGCGCCGCCGCGAACGCGATACCGACCCGATGGACTCCCTCAAGCCCCTGATCGTGCTCGGGCTCCTCGGCACGATCATGTACGGGGCCTATTCGGTGGTCCAAAAAGGCCCTGCCCCGGCCCCGGCCGGAAGCATGGTTGAGGCCGGCAGCACCTTCTCCCCGCCGGAAATCTCGCTCCCGCGTGACCCGACCGCGATCGGGGTCGCCCCCGCTCATCCGCTGGCCGGTGCCGAGCCGCTCCAGGCCTCGGCGGCTCCTTCCGGCGCAGGGCTACCGCCACCGCTTCCTGCCGTCGCCGCTCAAGCGTCGGCACTCCCGCCCATCGGATCGTTGGGCGAGTCAACGCCTTTCCTCCCCCCCGCTTCTCCACCACCGGCGGCGCTCGATCCGCGGGAAGCCGCGATCGAGCCGCTCGCCGTCGCCGCCGCCGCAGAGGCAGGCGCCCTGTCGGCCCCCCCGCCGACTCCGCTCCCCCCTGCACCTTTGCCCCTCGCCGCGGCGGCTCCATCCCGTGGCGCTCCGTCGCCGGCCTTCGCCTCGGCCTGGGCCGATGCCCACGAGATGCTCGGCGCAGGCCGGTATGCCGAGGCGCTCTCCGTTCTCTCGCTGTGGCATGATGACGCCTCGCTCGGGCTCGAGGAGAGCCAGCGGCTCGAGGATCTCCTCGGGCAGCTTGCCGGCACGGTCATTTATTCCCAGAAAGACCTGCTCCTCCCCCCCCATATCGTCGCGCCGGGCGACACGCTGCCGTCGATCGCCGCCCCCCTCCAGGTGCCGTGGCAGCTCCTCGCCAAGATCAACGGCGTGAGCGACCCCTCGCAACTGGTCCAAGGGGAGCATCTCAAGGTGGTGCGTGGCCCCTTCGATGCGGTGATCAGCGTCTCCCGTCGGCGGATGAGTCTCCAGGTCGGGGGGAACTATGCCGGCAGTTTTCCCGTCGTCCTCGGTCGGCAGATCTATGACCGCGTCGGCCAGTCGGTCGCCGTGATCGACATCCGCCGTCCCGGCGCCGTCCAAGAGCCGATCGGGATCGCCGCCCAGGTGGCCTACGCACCATCGACCGGGCCGAAGTCGATCATCCTCGGCGAGGGGCTGGCGATCGAAGGGGTCGAGGACCCGAGTCTTGTCAGCGACAGCGCCTCGGCTTCGAGCGTGATCGTCTCGCTCCGCGATCTCGAGGACATCGCCGACATTCTCGGCCCCGGCTCGCAGGTCCTCGTCCGCAAGTGATGGCGGTCACCGCGTGGCACCGCGGTCGCCGAGCGCTTTCAATCATGCTCGTGACGAGGGCTCCGTGGACGCCGCGATCGCCCCGCCGGCAGCGGCGATCGCACTGCGGGCGGTCGCGATCGCTGCGGCGACTGCCGCCGGCGTGCGTTCTTCGGCGACGATCCGCACGATCGGCTCGGTGTTGCTCGCGCGCACCAGGAGCCAACCTCCCGGCCAATCGAGGCGGAGGCCGTCGAGCCGATCGGCCCGCGCTCCCGGGAACGCGGCGGCAACGCGATCGATCGCCGCGAGCAGTCCGGGGCCTGTCATCTCGGGAGCCAGATCGATCTTCGCCTTCTCCATGACGAGCGTCGGGAGGCGGCTGGCGAGCGTCTCGATCGGCGTCACGGCGTCGCCGCGGCACATCGCGTCGAGGACGAGGGCCATCGACACGGCGCTATCGCGGACGAATACCACGCCGGGATGAATGACGCCGCCATTCCCCTCGCCCCCAATCACCGCTCCCGAAGCGAGCATCCGATCGACGACATTTGCCTCGCCGACGGCGGAGACATGGCAGGCGACACCGTGCCGGGCCGCAAGAACGCCGGTCATGCCACTCGTTGAGCAGTTGACGACCACCGGCCCGGCGGATCGCGTGAGCACATTGTCCACGGCGAGGGCGAGCGTGCACTCCTCGCCGATGTACCGTCCGTCGGCGGTGGCGATCGCGAGCCGGTCGGCATCGGGATCCTGAAAGAACCCGATCGCGGCCCCGCAGGCAGCGATCCGCGGCAGCCAGTCAGCGAGGTTCTCGGCCGTCGGCTCGGGCTTGTGCTCGAAGAGGCCGTCTGGGGTTCCTCCCGCGACGATGACCTCGCAACCGAGCGCCTCGAGGAGAGGCACGCCGACACGACTGCCGGCGCCATGGCCGGAATCGAGCCACACCTTCACACGCTGCCGGCGGATCGCCTCGACGTCGACGGTGGCGAGGACGAGCCCGACGTGCGTCGCCGTACCGTCGACCTCGCGGCGCGTGCCGGGAGAGGAGGCAGAAGCGCGGGGACCTTCACCGGCATGGAATCGCTCGAGAATCGGCCTCCCTGCGGCGGCAGGGAGCACCCGTCCCTCGGACGAAAACAGCTTGAGCCCGTTGTAGGGGGCGGGGTTGTGGCTGGCGGAGATCTGCAGCCCGCCGGCGGCGCGCTGGTCCTGGACGACGATTCCCACCGTCGGGGTCGCCGCGATCCCGCAGTCGATGACGTCGCGGCCGTCGGCGAGGAGCGCCAGCGTGATCGCCTCGGCAAACATGCCCCCGTGGGCGCGGCCGTCACGCCCGAGCACGATCGGACCCGGCGGAAGGTGATCAACGAAGGCCCGGGCATAGCGAACGGCCACGTCCGGCGTCAGCGAACCGCCGACGATCCCGCGGAGACCGGAAACGCTGACGATGAGGGTATCAGTCACGGAAACTCCGGGGGGAGGCACGCGGGGAGGAGCGGCAGCGGGTGCCGCGCAGAAGGACGGGGTGATTCGCCCGCTGCTGGCGAAAGCGGACAACAGTATAAAGGAGTCCCGCGCTCCCGCACCGTTCCTCCACTCCAGCCGCCCCGGAGCCCCCGCCAGCCATGCTCTCCGCCCGTCTCGCCGCCCTCCAGTCGGCGCACGCCGCCGGCGCCCTTACCGATCACTCCCTCGCGACGATCCGTGTCTGGCTCACCGAACCCCGCTACGCCGAGTTCGCCCCCACGCTCGGCGACCTCGTCGACCGCGCCGCGGCAGCGGGCACCACGAAGGCAGCCTGGAAAGACCTCGACGACGCCTACTGGACGGTGATCCCCTTCGGCACCGGCGGCCGGCGCGGCAAGATGTTCCCCGTCGGCTCCAACGCCATCAACGACCGGACGATCGGCGAGAGCGCCCAGGGTCTCGCGGAGTATGTCCGCAGCGCCCTCCCCGCCGGCACGACGCCGACCTGCGCCATCGCCTACGACACCCGCCACCGCTCCGAACATTTCGCCAAGCTCTGCGCCGAGGTGCTCCTGGCCGCCGGCTTTCGGATCTTCTTCCTGCGTGGCTACCGGAGCACACCTGAACTCTCGTTTGCCGTCCGCCACACCGGCGCCACCTGCGGGATCATGGTGACGGCGAGCCACAATCCCCCCAGCGACAACGCGGTCAAGGTCTACTGGGCCGGGGGTGTCCAGGTGCTCCCTCCCCACGACCGCGGCATCATCGATCGGGTGATGTCGGTCGACAGCGTCGCGCGGGCCGACTTCGCCGCCGGGGTCGCCGACGGGCGGGTGCGATTTGTCGAGGAGGAGGTCGACGCAGCGTTCGTGGCCGCGGTCCTCCGCCAGGCGACCTCGGGCCCCCGAGACGTCTCCATTCTTTACACGCCGCTCCATGGCGTCGGCGCCAGTGCCGTCGTCCCGGTGCTCACCGGCGCCGGCTTTTCCAAGCTCCGGCTCTATGGTCCCCAGGAGACCCCCGACGGCGATTTCCCCAACGTCCCGGGCCATGTCTCGAATCCGGAGAATCCCGCCGTCATGGACGGCGCGGTCGCGGAGGCCCGCGGCCGTGGCGACGGCCTCGTGATGGCCAGCGACCCCGATTGCGATCGGCTCGGCGCCTCGGCGCCGGTGGCGGTCGGAAGTGAGGAGTGGCGGGCGTTCACCGGCAATCAACTCGGTGCCTTGCTCGCCGATTGGGTGCTCACAACCCGGGCTCGGGCGGGCAGCCTGCGGCCGAGCGACCGGATCGTGACGACGCTCGTCACCTCGGGGCTCGTGCGGCGGATCGCCGAGGGGCATGGGGCCGCGATCACCGATTGGCTCCAGGTCGGCTTCAAATGGATCGGCGAGGAAATCGACCGAATCGGTCCCGAACACTTCGCGTTCGGCTGCGAGGAATCGCACGGTTATCTCGCCGGTACGCATGTCCGCGACAAGGACGCCAGCGTGGCCGCCCTGCTCCTGGCGGAACTGACCGCCGCGCTCGGGGACCAAGGGCGATCGCTCCACGATCATCTCGACAGCTTGTTCGTGGCCCATGGTTGCCACGCCGAGCGGCAGGTGTCGGTGACGCTTCCCGGCGCCGCCGGTATGGATCGGATGCGCGAGATCATGGCGAGCCTGCGGAAGAGCCCACCTTCGACGATCGCCGGCCTCGACGTCATCCGCGTCCGCGATTACGGCAGCCTCACCGTGGCCTCGCGTGGCGCCCCCGCACAGCCGTTCTCCGGCGCCCCGCACACCGCGAAGAAGGGGGATCTGGTGATGTTCGATCTCGCCGGCGTGCCGGAGGAGGCGATCCGCCCGGGGGCCGAGGCACCCTTTCCGACGCTCTCCAACTGCGTCGCCGCCCGTCCCTCGGGCACCGAGCCGAAGATCAAGTTTTATCTCTTCACCGCCGCACCCCCGCTCCCCGCGGCCGACCTCCCGGCGACGAAAGAGCTGCTCGCCACCCGGCTCGATCACATGGAACGGGAGTTGCGACGTTTGGTCGGGGTCTGACGATCTGGTCAGCCGGCGGCGGAACAACGGGCGGCGATCGGCCCCTGGCCTGGTACGATTCGGAGAGAGGCCGATTCCCGACCCGGCACGATGGAAGCGTCCCCGCGGAGCGAGCGTTCCCGATGAGCGAACAGATCGGTGCCGTGCTCGTCTTCGTCGGCCTCTTCCTGGCGACGTCGGGGTTGCTCGTTTTCCTGGGCCGCACTCTGCGGGTCCTCCTGGGGCGGACGGAGCGGCGCCGGCTCCTCGGCCCCGCGGCCCTCCTCGCCGCCGGGCTCGTCATCGGGGCGATCCCGTTCGCCGCCCAGCGACTCTATTTCTCGATCGTCGGCTTGGCGGAACGGGAGCGGGTTGTCGATGGTCGAGAGGCGCTCGTCCTCACCGGTTGGGATCGGAGCGACTACTCGATCCTCGCCACGAAGCCCGGCGTGGAAATCCTCGAGATGGGCAACGCCGACGTCACCGACGAGACGCTCGATCTCCTCGCCGGCCTGCCGAAGCTCCGTGAGCTGACCCTCAACGACTCCCGGATCACCGACGAGGGGCTGGGCAAGCTCCGCGCGCTGGCGCAGTTGGAGTCGCTGCGGATCGCACGGACGGCAGTCACCCCGGAGGGTGTCGCGGCCTTCCTCGCCGACGCCCCGGCCCACTTCCGCGAAATCGATGTCACCGGCAACAACGTCCCGACGTCGATCCTGCGGAAGTGGAAGAACGCCGCCGCCACCGGGGACGAAGCCCCTCCGGCCGACGGACGGGCGGCGATACCGGAGCGTCGGTACGTCAACTGAAGCCCACGGCGCTCTCCCACACGTTTCCCATCCCTCCACAGCGGAGTGCCCCCGATGGCCCTCGAACGACTCGAACTCAAGGAAGACACCCCCGGCCATGTCTCGACCGCCACCTACCTCTGTGAGGCGAGCGCCCTGGCCTACCTCGGGGAGGCGGAAGGGAAGAAGGCCTTCGAGGAGATCCTCGGCCTCGAGGCGAACCTCTTCAGCATCGACAACACGCAGGCTTGGTTGGGAACGAACGCCGACCACATCGTCGTCGCCTTTCGGGGGACGGAGAGCCCGACGAGCCTCGACGGGCTCAAGGACATTCTCCTCACCGACGCGATGAATCTCCTCGTCGTGCCGGAGGGACGGCTCGGTCACGACCTCGCAGCCGCCGGCGTCGGGGCCCGATTTCACAAGGGCTTCGTCGATGCGATCGCCGAGATCTGGCCGGCCCTTCTTCCGGCGATCGAGGCCGAAGTGAAGAAGAGCGACCGTCCCATTTGGATCACCGGCCACAGCCTCGGGGGAGCCCTGGCGTTGCTCGCGGCGTGGCTCCTGAAGCGGAAGTTCATCGCCGTCGAGGAGGTCTGCACGTTCGGCGCGCCGATGATCGGCAATCGCACCGCCTGCGATGCGTTCAACAAGGACCTCGCCGGCAGGATCCACCGCTATGTCAACGGCCGCGATCCAGTCCCGAAGCTGCCGGGGCTGTCGCTGATTGCCAACGAGTTCACCCACGTCGATCGCGAGCGGCTCCTCGGCCCCCACCCGATGACCGGCCTGGTCGAAGTCGTCGGTGGTGTCGCCGGCAAGGCGGTCAACGGCATCCTCGCCGGCACGCTCATCGACGAGGCGTGGAAGGGAATCAACGCCGAGGTCGCCACCCACTTCCTCGACTGCTACCGCGAACTCCTCCGCGGCTGAGGCCCCCGGTCACCGAGCAGGCCCGCCACGATGGACCTTTCGACGATGCTCCCCCTCGGCCTGGCCGGGCTGTGCGCCGGGTTCATCGATTCAATTGCCGGCGGCGGCGGGCTGATCTCGTTGCCGGCGCTTCTCTGGGCCGGTCTCCCCCCTCACCTTGCTCTCGGAACGAACAAGCTCCAAAGCGCCGTCGGCACGACGATGGCGGTTCATCGCTACCACGCCGCCCGGCTCATCGATTGGCCGACGATGACGGTGGCGATCGTGGCGACGGCGCTGGCCGCGGCGGCCGGCACGATGGCCGTGCTGTGGATCGACAACCGGGTGCTCCGCGCCATGGTTCCCTGGCTCCTCCTCGCCGTCGCCATCCATGTGCTGCGGAGGCCGGCGCTCGGCGCCGCCGACACGCCGCCGCGGCTCTCCGCCCATCGCTTCGGGGCGCTGGCCGGCGCCGTGCTCGGTTTTTACGACGGCTTCTTCGGCCCCGGCGCCGGGGCCTTCTGGACGGCTGCCTGCGTCCACCTCCGTGGCCTCGGCCTTCCCAAGGCGACCGCCTTCACGAAGGTGGTGAATCTCACGAGCAACCTCGCGGCGCTGGCCGTCTTCGCGGTTTGGGGACAGGTCGATCCCGCGTCGGCGGGAGCGATGATCGTCGGCCAGGCGGTCGGCGGCCGGCTCGGGGCAGGATTGGCGGTGAAGCACGGGGCCCCCTTCATCCGCGTCGTCTTCGCAGGCGTCGTGTTCACGCTCGTTGCCCGGCTGCTCTGGCAGGCATTCGTCAGCTGAGCCGACCGGAGCAGGGAGCAGGTTAGAATGCCGGCCCTGTGTCCCGTTCCCGCCTTCCAGGCCTTCGGAGTCTCTTCCATGCCCCGCCGGTTCGTTGCCCTCGCGATCGTCCTCGTGCTGGGTCTGGTTCGCTCCGGGGTCGCGGCAGAGGCGCCGGCTGGGCTGGCCGGGCGATTCGACCTCACCGTCCATGCCGCCGGCGGGGATCATCCCGCTTGGCTCGAAGTGACGAAGTCGGGGCGGAAGACGCTCGTCGGCCGCTTCGTCGGGCAGTTCGGCAGCGCCCGCCCGATCGCCAAGATCGAGGTCCAATCCGTGGCCGGCGCGGAGGGCTTCCGGTTCGCGATCCCGCCCCAGTGGGAAGACCGCTCGGCCGATCTCGTCGTCGAAGGGCGCTTCACCGACGGGGCCCTCGAAGGGACGATTACCGACGCCGCGGGGAAGCCGGTCCGCTTCGAGGGCCGTCGCGCCGCGCCCCTCGATCACGCCGAGCCGGCCTGGGGCAAGCCCGTGGATCTCTTCAACGGCCGCGACCTCGCCGGCTGGACGCCGCAGCACGCCGCGGTGGCCAACGGCTGGCGGGTGAAGGACGGGGTCCTCGTCAACGCCGAGCCGGGGAACAATCTCCGCACCGAACGCACCTTCGACGACTTCCAACTCCGTGCCGAGTTCCGCTATCCCAAGGGGAGCAACGGCGGCATCTATCTCCGTGGCCGCTACGAGGTGCAGATCGAGGACAACTTCGGCGGCGAGGCCGACAGCCACCGGATCGGCGGCGTCTACGGATTCCTCACCCCCTGCCTCAACGCGGCGAAGCCGGCCGGGGAATGGCAGGAGATCGAGATCACGCTCGTCGGCCGCCGCGTCACCGTGGTCCTCAACGGCGAGCGGATCATCGACCGGCAACTGATCCCCGGGATCACCGGGGGAGCGCTCGATTCCGACGAAGGCGCCCCGGGGCCGATCCTCCTCCAGGGAGACCACGGCCCGATCGAGTTTCGCCGCCTCACGCTCACGCCGGCCGAGTGAGGGTCAGTTGCCGGTGCCGACGTCGCGGACGTACTTGTGGCATTGGATGCATTTGAGCGTCACTTCCATCCAGGCAAGCGCCGCGCCGTCGAGGTTCTTGTCCTTGGCTGCCGAACGGAGCGATTCACAGGCGCGACGGAACTCGCGGCTCTGCCGGGCGTAGTCCTCCGTCTGCAAAACCTGCCAGCTCGAGGCCTGGCTGGCGAGGGCCAGATCGTGGGCCCCACGTTCGATGAGGTCGTAATCGGCCAGGGCCAGCCCTTCCATCACATGCTGCGCGTGGCCGAGTTTGGCCCGCATGAAGATCGCGACGTCGTTCGGCTTGTCGCCGACGGTCGGCTCCTGGGCCAGGGGAGGGCGGCTCATCGACAAGGCCGGCACCACCACCGCCACGGCGAGAAGAGCCACGCACCCCGCCACCAGATGCCGCTGGAACGACTTCATCATTCAATCCTCCCTCGGAGTGTCGGTCACGGCGCCGCCGCTTCCGGACGCCGCTATCCACTATCGCTCCGCGTGCCACCGGAGGACAAGAGAAAAACCGCTCTCGAGGATCACGAAAGCGTCGGCTGAGGAGCCGGGGCATCGGCCCCGGCCGCTTTGGCGCCTTTGGAAGGAGGCTGCTACGATCCCGCGGTTCGATCCACGGGGAGTGGTCTGTTCCGCCTCATGAAACCAGCCACACTCCTCCTTCCGCTGTTCGTCGCCAGCGGCGCCGCCGCACTCGTGTACGAGGTCGTCTGGTTTCAACTCCTCGCCCTCCAGGTGGGGGGCGCCACGCGGGCGATCGCCCTCGTCCTGGCCACGTTCATGGCCGGCCTCGGGGCGGGTGCCCTCGTCATCCCGCGGCTGATCCGAAACTCGAGCGATCCACTGCGGGCCTGCGCGGCGCTTGAAGTCTTCACGGCGCTGTGTGGCTTGGCGCTTCCCGGGGCGATCGCCGCCACGGGGATCCTCTCCGGGGCACTCCAGTGGCTCGCCGTCAGCCTTCTCCTCCTTCCCCCAACGCTGGCCATGGGGGGCACGCTCCCGATCGCCGCCCGGGCTCTGGGAAGTGGCCGCCAGGCCACACGACACGTGGCTGGTCTCTATGCCGCCAACACCTTCGGGGGCGTCCTCGGCTGCCTCCTGGCCGGGTTCCATCTCCTCAGGCTCCACGATGTGTGGGTGGCGACCTTCGTCGCCGTGGCGTTGAACCTCGCGGCAGCGCTTTGGGCCGCAACGCTCTGGCGGCGCGGGATCTCGAGCCACACCGCAGCGAACCCGTCTGCGTTCCCCGCGGCCGGGCCCGAACGAACCGCCTCGCGGCTCGATCAGGGAGTGCTCGTCGCCGCGTGTCTGTCCGGCGCCACGGCGCTCGCCGCCGAGGTGGTGTGGACCCGGCTTCTCACGCTCCTTCTCGGCGGCACGACCTACACCTTCTCCCTGATCCTGGCTGGCTTTCTCACGGGCATCGGGATCGGCGCCGCCGTCGCC
>JBIIQL010000478.1:0-3462 GCA_044342095.1 Pirellulales bacterium | reverse complement strand
ATCCGTCGCACCTCGCGCCGCTTCCCCTTCACCCGCGCGATCTTCATCTGGTCGTAGCCGGTCGTCTGGTGTCTCAGCCAGGCGATCACCGCCGCCTCCGCGCGGCGCTCGATCGGGATCCGTTCGGTACGGGCCACCGTGCCGCTTCCGACCGGCGTGGCGTGGGCGGTGACGGCCCGCGCGAGCTTCAAGGCCCGATCGCCGTAGGTGGGATGGAAGGCGAGGAACGCGATCACAGCCGAAAGGAAGTCGTCAACGTACTCGGCCTGATCCGCTTCGCGGCGCTTGAGCGCCTGGGCCTGCTTCTTCGCCCAGGCCTCGGTCGAGCGCTCGGCCGCGAGCTCGTGGCGGATCCGCTCCACCGTCACCTCCGGGGCCCAGACGCCGCGAGAGAACGTCCGCCGCCCATGCTTCTCTTCCATCAGCCAATGGTCGCCGGCGGCCTTGACGCGGCGCGTCAGCGCCGCGTCACCCGGCTCGAGAAGCACCCAGTCCTCCGGCGCCGCGATCACGCCACCTCGAGCATCGCGGACGGTGCGATGGGTCGGGCCCGGCGCGACGACGAGCCCGCCGCCGGCCGGTCGCTTGCCTGCGGAGGCAGTTTTGCCTGCGGAGGGAGGCTTCGCGGTCGGTGTGGGAGGTGGGGCGGGCTGGGCGGCCCGGGAGGTGGGTCGTGCCATGGCGTCCCGTGCGCGTCGAGGGGAGGAATCAGTTGAGGTTTTTGAGGCGGACGTTCCGCCAGCGGACGGAATAGGGCCCCGTTCCCTTGGCGATGCCATGGACCTGGAAGCCGATGTGCCCCTCGGGATCGTTCGGCTGATGGAAGTCAGCCGTGGGAACGCCGTTGATCCAACTCTGAAAGTGGTCGCCGACAACGACGATCCGGTAGCTGTTCCAATCCCCCTTCTTGAAGGCGGCCTTGGCGGCATCGGTGCGGATCGCATCGGTGCCGGTCAGCCCGCTCCACCACACGCCGCGGCGGGCTTCGTCGTAAAAGTTGCCGGCGTGGCCGTCGATCGAGATCTCGCACTGCGGTCCATAGAGTCGGCCGGCGGGCAGCGGGCCACCCGCGCCTTCGGGCTTCTCCCCCTCCTTGGCCAGGTGGCTGCGGACCTGAACTCCGGAGTTAAGTTCGTCGTCCACCTTGACCTCGAACTCGAGTTCGAAGTCCTTGAGCGGAGCGTTCGTGGCGAGGAAGGTGTTCGGGCTCCCTTCGGTCGTCGTTCCGACGAGGACGCCGTCGACGACTTTGTAGGTCGCGCTGCCGCTGACGATCTGGAAGCCGTCGAGCGATCCGTTCTTGAACAGCTCCTTCCAGGCCGGAGCCTGGGCACCGGCGGGCGCCGGGAAGAGCACGAGACTCGTGGCGAGCAGGGCGGCGACAGCGAGCGGACGGACAAGCATGGTTCGGGGCTCCTGGGAGAATCGTGATCGGTGGGGAACAGGCCGCTTCACCGGGGACTTCGACCGGCGTCGCGGGGGGCCGTGGTGCCCGGCCCGTCGAATCGTTCGATGACGAGGGGATCGTGCGAGTTGAGGTCGCCGATCCGCAGCGCCGCCCGGCCGGAGAGGAGGTCGTCGACGATCGGCCCGACGACGGCGGCCCGCCACCCGGAGGCGAGAACGGGATCACGGTCGCCGTGGTGGTAGCCGAGCTTCCAGGCGAGGAGGTCGCGCATGTCGGAGGCGGTGCCGACCAGCGCCGGGGCCAGATTCATCTGCCGGCACGCTCCGGCCAGCGCCGTCGCCATGAATTGCCCGAGCACCGCCAGCTGGGAAGGGGGCGCGCGGAACTTCTCCCCACCGGGACATTCCTCGTCCGGGAGCTCCAGGCCGCGGGCGATCGCCTCGGAGAGGCCGCCGAGGATGTGGCGCAGATCGGAGCGCTGCATGCCGCGGATCGCCGAGATCTCGCGCGGGTCGGCGCTCTTCCTCTTGCACAGCTCGACGAGAAGATCGTCGCGAAGGACCCGCTTCGGCGGCATGTCGCGGGCTTCGGCCACCGAGTCGCGCCAGTGCCAGAGTTCACGGGCCACGGCCAGCTCACGGCGCGACAGCCCGGAGAGCCCTGAGACACGGCGCCACCGCTTGCGGATGAACGATTCCTCGACCTCATCCTGCCAGGTGGCCATCTCCTCCTCCATCCAGGAGGTCCGGCCGAGAGCGTCGAGCTTCGCCTCGATCTTTCGCCAGATTCGCTCGAGGTGGCGGACGTCGTCGAGGGCGTAGTCGAGTTGCGCCTGCGAGAGGGGCCGCTGCCGCCAGTCGGTCCGTGTCTCTCCCTTGTTCGTCGGGAGGTTGAGGAACCGGCGGACGACCGACGCATAGCCGGCGGGAAAATCGTGGTCGACAAGCCCCGCCCCCACTTGGACATCGAACAGCTTCGAGGGCCTGGCGTGAATCGCATGGAGGATGAACCCCATCTCCTCGCGGCCGGCGTGGACGACCGTCGTCCGGCCCGGTTCGGCGAGGAGCCGCCAGAAGGGCTCGAGGTCGCGGGCTTTGAGGGTGTCGATCACCGCGAGGATCCCCGGCGCCGCCACCTGCACCAGGCACAACTGGCTGCGGTAGGTGTGCTCCGAGACGAACTCGGTGTCGAAGGCGACGAAGGGATGCCGGGCCAGCCGGTCGACGAGATCCCGCACCTCCGCATCGGAGGTGACATGATCGAAACCGTCGGCTGGCGGGGAGTGCGTCACGCGGTGGGGGCGTCCGGGGAGCTGGGGAACGGGAACGCGACGAAGCGTCCGGGGCAGTCGGCCCACAGCCTACAGGAAGAGGATCGAAACGAGCACGAAGACGGGGAGGAGAATGCCGAAGCTGTAGAGGAGATAGCCGAAGAAACTCGGCATCCGCACCCCCGACTGCTCGGCGATTGCCTTGACCATGAAGTTCGGGCCGTTCCCGATATAGGTCATCGCTCCCAAGAATACCGCCCCCAGGCTCACTCCAGCCAGTCGGCCCACGTCGACCCCGGCCATCGTCGCTCCCGCGGCCGGCAGGGCCTGGGCGGCATTGAAGAACACGAGGTAGGTCGGGGCATTGTCGAGAACGCTCGAGAGGACCCCGGTGGCCCAGAAAAAAGACCGCGGACTATTCAGCCCGAGGCTCGCCCCGCGCTCGTGGAGGATCGCCAGGGCCGGCTGCATGCAGATGAAGATCCCCAGGAACAGGGCCGCCACCTCGAGGATCGCGCCGTACGTGAAGCCGTTGGCGGTGCGGATCGTGCCGTCGCCGCCGAGGAGCGAGAGGAGCACGAGCCCGACGAGGACGGCCTCGCGGAGAAACACCCAGGGGTGCCAGTCGGTCCCGGGGAACGGCTTGGCCGGGTCGAGGAGGGCCACCGCGGCGATCACGGCGGCCATGATCGGGGCGTTGGGCCAGAGGCCGCGGATCAAAAGCGGCGTCGTCTGCCGCTCGTCGCGGGCGAGGTCTCGCGGCGCCTCGCGCGGGTGGGCGAAG
>JBIIQL010000477.1:0-3468 GCA_044342095.1 Pirellulales bacterium | reverse complement strand
GCAGCCATGGATGGCGCAGCGAAGCAGGCTCCGAGCGAACGGAGGCCACGAAGGCCGAAGTGAGCGTCCGGCGACGGGGCACGGGCGACCCCGAAGCCGCGTGTGGCTCTGAGCTCCAGCAGCTGAACCCGAAGCCGCGCGGAGGCCCTACGCCTTCGCCGCCGCCAGGCGAGCCTTCCAGCGCGGCGCGTCCTTCGGCTCGAAGCGGGTGATCTCGAAGGTGTCGCGGACGACCTCGCGCACGCTCCGCAGATCGACGCTCCCGTCGCGGGAGAGGAGCTGGACGAGGAGGTTGCCGATCGCCGTCGCTTCTACCGGGCCGGCGAGAACCGGGCGGTCGGTCGCGTCGGCGATCATCTGGCAGAGCATCCGGTTCTTCACGCCGCCGCCGACGACGTGGACGCGTCCGATCCGCCGGCCGAGCAGGCCGTCGAGTTCGTCGAGCGTGCGGGCGATCGCCGCCGCCACGCTCTCGAGCGCCGTCCGCACCACCGCCGCGGTCGATTCCGGCACCGGCTGCCCCGTCGCCCGCGCCAGCGCCCGGATCGCCTCCGGCATGTCGGCCGGGGCGACGAGCGACGGATCGTTGGGGTCGACGAGCGTCAGCAGGGGCGGCGCTTCGGCTGCCAGCTGCGTGAGCTGGTCCCACGACCATTCCTTTCCGGCCCGCTGCCAGGCTGCTCGGCACTGCTGCACGAGCCACAATCCGCAGACATTTTTGAGCAGCCGCGTCGTGCCGCCGATGCCCCCTTCGTTGGTGAAGTTCTTTGCCCGGCAGGCCTCGGTCACCAGCGGCCGGTCGAGTTCGGCGCCAACCAGTGCCCAGGTGCCGAGACTGACGTAGCACCAATCGGGGCGGGCGCTGGGGGGCTCCTGGGCCGGCACGGCGGCGACGGCGCTGGCCGTGTCGTGGGTGCCCGGCACGATGACGCGCACGCCCGAGAGCCCCGTCTCGGCGGCCACGTCCGGCCGCAGCGGCCCCAGGTCGGTGCCCGGCTCGACGATCGCTCCGAAGATCTGCTTCGGGAGCCCGAAGCGATCGAGCATCGGGAAGGCCCAGTCCCCCTTCTGGGGATCGAAGCACTGCGAGGTGGAGGCGTTGGTGCGTTCGTTGGAAGGGATCCCGGAGAGGAGCCAGTGAACGATGTCGGGAATCATGAGGAGCCGGTCGGCGGCGCCGAGCACACTCGACCCCGACTTCTGCATCGCGAGAAGCTGAAAGAGCGAGTTGATCTCCATGAACTGCAGCCCGGTGGCGGCGAACATGTCGGCCCGGGAGACCGTCTGCTCGGCGGCGGCGAGCATCCCGCGGGTGCGGGCGTCGCGGTAGCAGACAGGATTGGCCAGGAGCGTGCCGTCGGCGGCGAGGAACGAAAAGTCGACGCCCCAGGTATCGACGCCGACGCTCGACACGCTACCGCCGTGCCTGGCCGCCGCCATCCGCAGGCCGGTCGTTACTTCCTGCCAGAGGCGGACGAGATCCCAGACGAGCTGGCCGCCGAAGGCGACCGGGGCATTCTCGAAGCGGTGGATCTCCTCGAGCTCGAGGAGCCTTCCATCGAACGTCCCGGACACCACCCGGCCTCCTGAGGCACCGAGATCGACCGCCAGAGCCACGCTGCGTGCCATCGGATGAGATGCTCCTGATTCGAAAGGGGCCAGTTGCCGGTGCCGGATGTCGTGGGGCGGCATTGTCGGCCTTTCCGGGCGTGGTGGCGAGTCCCTCGGCCCGCCCCGCGGCGGCAAAGCCCTTTCGACCCGGCAACGTCGGTCGACTTTGCCCGGCCCGGGGGCTTCGGGGGGGACTGGCCGCCCTCGGGGACGATAATCCGGAGCAGACATCGCCCGGCATTCCTGAGATATTTAAGCAACGATGGTAGGATTGACCGCCAAGGCAAGTTTTCCGGCCTCCAGCGAGCTTTTTTCACCGTGAGCGGCCAGTCTTTCCCGCCGACTTTCTCCCCGGAGTCCCTGGCAGCCGCCAGTCGGGCGCTCGAGGGGGCCGAGCCTCCGGAGATCATCCGCTGGGGGGTGGAGACGTTCGGCGACCGGCTGACGATGGCGACGGCCTTCGGGCCGGAAGGATGCGCGATCATCCATTGGCTCGCGGCGATCGCCCCGAAGACGTTCGTCTTCAATCTCGAGACGGGCTACCAATTCCCCGAGACCCTCGAACTCCGCGACCGGATTGCCCGGCGCTACGGCATCGAAGTCTCGCTCGAGCGGCCCGACACGACCGTCGAGGAGTATGAAAAGCTCCACGGTGGCCCGCTCCATGGCCGCGATCCAGACCGCTGCTGCGCCGATCGGAAGATCGCCGTCGTTCGCCGCGTCCTCTCCCGGTTCGACGCTTGGATGAGCGGGATCCGCCGCGACCAGAGCCCCGACCGGGCCGCGTCTCCGATCGTGGGCTTCGACGGCAAGTTCGGCGTCGTGAAGATCTCGCCGCTGGCCAACTGGACGAAGGCCAAGATCTGGGACCTCATCCTCCGCGAAGACATCCCCTACAACCCGCTCCACGATCAGGGCTATGTGAGCATCGGCTGCGCTCCCTGCACTCGTCCGATCCAGCTCGGCGAAGACGAGCGCGCCGGTCGCTGGAGTGGCACGGCGAAGACCGAGTGTGGCCTCCATTCCCGTTCCCACTGACGACTCCCATGCGCCTCTCCGCCAAAACCGAATATGCCGCGATCGCCGTGCTGGAGCTGGCGCGGAATTGGACGTCAGACGAGCCGGTGCGGATCCGGTCGATCGCCGCGGCCCACGGGGTGCCGTCGCGGTTTCTCGTCCAGATCCTCCTCCAGCTCAAGGGGGCCGGGCTCGTGACGAGCACGCGTGGCGCGGCGGGGGGCTATCAGCTCGCCCGGCCGCCTGAGGAGATCACGCTCGACGACGTCTTCCGGATCATCGAGGGGCCCGACGAACTCGTCACGGCGGTGACGCAAGATCTGGCCGGGAAGTCGCGGAGCGTGTCGGTGCTCCTCGAGGCTTGGCGAATGGTGGCGGGCGCCGAGACGGAGGCCCTTCAGTCGGTGAGCTTCGCCGAACTCGTCGAACGCTCCCGCTTGGCGACCGATCCGATGTACTACATCTGACGCCGCTGATAGCCGGCTTCGGGGTCGCCCGTGCCCCCGCGCCGGACGCTCGCTCCGGGCATCCATGCCCTCCGCTCTCTCCGCGCCGCTGTCGCTTTCGCCCTCCGGGCTGCGCTCACCGGCGAGGCCGGCTTCGGGAGCCCGGGCGACCCCTCGCGAGGAGCCTTTTGGTGAGGCGCTTGTGGGCAGCGGAGGCGCTATTCGGATGGCCATCGCCTTGCCGGCAAGGCCTTGAGTTCACGCCGACCAGATCCGCAGTTGGCAATGACGCGCGGCGTGGGCGAAGTCCTGATCCGTGGTGAGGAGCGTCAACTGGTGGCGGATGCAGAGTTGGGCAAGAAGGGCGTCGATTGTTCCGATCTGCACTCCGCCT
>JBIIQL010000047.1:0-12012 GCA_044342095.1 Pirellulales bacterium | reverse complement strand
CCCGGCCCTGTTTTCGCGGTGGGCCTCTGGGGTTTTTCGGCTTCAGCGTCGTCCGCTGCTCGGCCTGGAGGCCGCTCACGGGCTGCGGTTGGAGAACAGCGCCGAGGAGAGCCTGGAGAGCACCCAGAGCGTGCCGAGAGGGAGAATGATCGTGGAGATCGTGAAGTAGATGGCGAGATTGACGATCGATTCGCCGACCTGGGCGAGCGTGTCGTAGAGGCGGCGGGCCCGCTCGCCGACGTAGTCGACGGGATTGAAGCGGTCGAGCCAGCCCTTGTTTTTAGCCGCCATTTCTTCAGCCTGCTCGACCTGCTCGACCTGCTCGATCTCCGCCGTCGTAGCGGTGACCGCCGCCGCCGCCTGTTGATAGCCACTCTCGAGGAACTGCTCGGCGACGACCGAATCGATCCACGCCGTCGTCGGGATCGCCAGCCGGGCAAACAGCGCGAGCCCGAACAGCCGCGTTCCCCAGCCCATGAGCGAGCGCCGCGACCGCCCCCCGACGAGCGACGAACCAGCGATCGCCGCCAGCGACGGGACGAACAGCCACCATCCCAGCGCCCGCCCGATCTGCATCGCCACGCGTTGCGTGCCGAGCGCCGTCGTGCTCGTCAGCAACAAACTGCCGTATTGCTCGACGAGGTCGTTGACCGGGTCGAGCGCCTGCCCGATGCCGAGGCTCCCGCCGGGCCCGAAGCTGAAGCTCACCTCCGAACTCTGAGCCAGCGAGATCGCGCTGTCGAGCCCGCGCGTGGCCGCCAGGGCCGCGAGCGTCCGGGCGAAGGTCGACTCGATGTAGGCCTCGCCACGCTGGTCGGCAGCAGGGGCGAAGAGGACCATCGAGACCAGCGCCAAGGCCCCCAGCACCACCAGCCGCGCACTCGGCTCGCGGAAGGTCTCGGGCAGGAAACGCAGCCACGCGCCGCTCCACAGGGCCGCGAAAAAATCGAAGCCGCCGTCAGGGACCGCAGCGGGAGTTGCCGCAGCGACCGTGGCCGGAGCCTGGCTCGGCGCGGCGGAATCTGGCGATTGATCGTCAGCACTCATCGAAAAAACTCCCGGTGGCCAATGGGGTTCCGACCGGCTGCAGAGCCCCCCGAACCATCCTATCGGGGCGCGGCCCAAGCGCGACACGGAGGGCGAGCCCGGGCAAGCCACCGGCGCGAGGGGCAGGCCATCCCGGACGTGCTGTCACGACGGCTCTTGCGTCCACCGCAGAACCTTCGAATCGCGGTCACTGCCCCGCGGCGATCAGCCGATCAAGGACCGGCCGCATCCGCGCCGCGCGACGGGCGTTGCCGATGGCGCTGGGGTGGAGGTCGTCGTCGAGAAAGGCCTCTGCATCGGGGGTGCCGTCGGGCCCGACAAAGTCTCCCCAGACGTCGAGGTATGCCACCGGCCCTCCATCGATCGAGCCGCCGGCCGCCGCGATCGCGCCTTCGATCAGGCCGTTGGCGGCCGTCTGCGTCTCCCGCTCTTCCCAGCGCGACTTCGCCGGCAGGATCCCCATGACGAGGATCGGCACGGTGGGATGGTCGCGTCGGATCGTGGCGACGACGTCGCGCCACGCCTTCACGACAGCCTCAGCGTCCGCCCCTCCATGGACGTCGTTGCTTCCGGCGGAGATCACCACGGCCCCCGGCTTGGCAGCGGCGAGCAGCCGCGGGGCGAAGCCGGCCAGTTCCGTGAGCTTGCATCCCCCCACGCCCCGATTGACGACCTCCAAACCGGGAAAATCGGCGGCAAGCGTCTCCCACATGCGGATGTTCGAAGACCCGAGGAGGACGACGGCGCCGGCAGCCGGGGGCGCCGCGCGGGCGGCCGCTTCGTAGCGGGCGACCTCCTCTTCCCAGCGTCCCGCGTCGGGCAAGGCCGCCGGAGGCGGGGGCGTTTCCTCCGCCGCCTTCCCCCCCGGAAGGTCGAATCGTTCCATCCTCCCGAGCGTCCTTGCCTCGCCCGGATCAGCGACGATCGCTGGCGGGATCTCCTTGACGGCCACCGGCTGAAGCGCCGTGAAGTACCACAGGCCGATCCCGGCCAGGCCGAGGCCGAGGAGGGCCACCATGCCTGTTGGGAAAGAACTTTTCGCGGATGTTCGTGTCATCGTGATCTCTCCACGGAGGGCGACCGCTTCACCGGCCTGAAGGGGGCCTATCATCCCGGCCGCTGCCGCGACCGGCAAGCGCCACCCCGGCCGCCGCGACAGGGCGTCCGCGAGCCTGCTATCCTCTCCGATCTGGGCAGGGGGATCGTGCGATCGGTTCGCGCGTCTCGAGCGCCCCTTCACCGCCGGAGTCTTCCGATGCGCCGTCCGCTGTCGACCCTCCTCCTTCTCGCCGCGCTCGCCGTCGTGCCGGGCGTCTCGCCCCGCGCCGACGTCTCGCTCAACAACATGTTCGGCGATCACATGGTTCTCCAGCAGGGGATCAAGAACAAGGTGTGGGGGAAAGCCTCCCCGGGCGAAGCCGTCACCGTCACCCTCGGCGGCCAGAAGCACGAGACGAAGGCCGGCGCCGACGGCGCCTGGCAGGTGATGCTCGACCCGGTCCAGGAATACGGCGGCCCGCACGAACTGACCGTGAAGGGGAACAACACCGTCACGTTTCACGACGTGCTCATCGGCGAGGTGTGGGTCTGCGCCGGGCAGTCGAACATGCAGTGGAGCGTGAACGCCTCGACCGATCCCGATCTCGAACGGGCGGCGGCGAAGTTCCCGCAGATCCGCTTGATCTCGGTGCCGCAGGTCGGCACGCAGGACCCGCAGTGGAACTTCAACGGCTCGTGGCAAACCTGCACCCCCGAAACGGTCGTCAACTTCTCGGCGGTCGGCTATTTCTTCGGCCGCCAGCTCCACCAGACCCTCGGCGTGCCGGTGGGGCTGATCAACAACGCCTGGGGCGGCAGCGCCGCCGAAGCGTGGGTGAAGCGGAGCTCGCTTGCGGCCGATGCCCGCTTCAAGCCGCTGCTCGAGCGGTGGGAGAAGGTCGAGGCCGACTATCCGGCGCAGAAGGCCGCCTATGACAAGGCGATGGTCGACTGGAAGGTGGCGGCCGAGAAGGCGAAGGCCGAGGGGAAGCCGGCCCCGGGGCAGCCGGGCAATCCCGATGGCAACATGTTCGGCAACCACCGGCCGGGCAACATTCACTCCGGCGTCCTCACTCCCTCGATCGGCTACGGCATCCGTGGCGCGATCTGGTATCAGGGGGAATCGAACGCCGGCCGCGCCTACCAGTACCGCGCCCTGTTCCCCTTCATGATCAAGTCGTGGCGTGAGGAGTGGGGGGTGGGCGACTTCCCCTTCTATTGGGTGCAGCTGGCCGACTTCAACGCCGAGCAGCCCCAGCCCGGCGACAGCAGCTGGGCCGAGCTACGTGAGGCGCAGACGATGACGATGAAGGCCCTGCCGAACACCGGCGAGGCGGTGATCATCGACATCGGCGAGGGGAAGGACATCCACCCGAAGAACAAGCAGGATGTCGGCAAGCGACTCGCCCGCTGGGCCCTCACCGACACCTACAAGGTGCCCGGCATCACCACCCGCAGCCCGCTCTACAAGGGAATGGAGAAGCAGGGGACCAAGATCGTTCTCGCCTTCGAGCATGTCGATGGCGGCTGGCGGCCGTTCGACGTCAACGAGCTCATCGGCTTCACGATCGCCGGCGCCGATCGGAAGTTCGTCCACGCCAAGGGGACGATCCTCCCCGATGGGCGGATCGAGATCTCGGCTGAGGGCGTGGCCGATCCGGTCGCCGTCCGCTACGGCTGGGCCGACAACCCGAAGTGCAACCTCTACTCCGGCGCCGGACTGCCGCTGACGCCGTTTCGCACCGACGACTTCAAAGGGGTGACGGCCGACGCCAACTGACCGTTTGCCGGCTGTGAAGATACCGAAGGGCCCGGCCATCGCGCGATGGTCGGGCCCTTTTTTTCGGGTATCGCGGCGTCGATCCTGGGCCGGCCAGCCAGCGGTGACGTTCTGGCAATGGCCGACGCACCCCAGCCGCCCTCCGAGGGACTGTCGGCTTGCGGCTGGGTATCTTCATGGCCCAGGCCTGGATGGACAGGCCAGCCCCAGGAGGATCCCCGTGATGGCCATGCCTCGCCTTCTCCACCGCCGCCTTGCTTCCGGAATCATCCTTGTCCTGGCCTGGGCCGGGGCCGGCCTGGGGGCCGAGCCGGAGATGGCCGAGAAGCCGGCCGAGGCGACGGCGACCGGAGAGGCTGCCGAAAAGGATCGGAAGAAGCCGCTCCGCATCCCTGAGGCGACCGACAAGCCGATCGTCACCGAACACGCGATCACGCTCGGGGAAACGACGCTCGAGTATCGGGCCGAGACCGGGATGCTGCCCCTCCTCAGCGACGACGGCACGCCACGGGCGGGCGTGTTCTATGTCGCCTACACCGCCAAGCCGGCGGCCGATCCTGCGACGCGGCCGGTGATGTTCTGCTTCAACGGCGGCCCGGGCGCGGCGTCGGTCTGGCTCCATCTCGGCGGGCTCGGGCCCCGGCGGGCCAAGGTCAACGACGACGGCTCCCTCCCGCCGCCACCGTTCGGCCTGGTCGACAACGCCCACACGCTCCTCCACGCCGCCGATCTGGTGTTCATCGATCCGGTCGCCACCGGCTACAGCCGCCCGGTCAAGGACCAGCGCGCCGACCAATTCTTCGGCGCCGCCGCCGACATCTCGGCCGTCGCCGACTTCATCCGCCTGTGGACGACGCGGGCGCGCCGCTGGCGGTCGCCGAAGTATCTCTGCGGCGAGAGCTACGGCGTCTTCCGGGCCGCCGGACTGGCGCGGCGGCTCCAGGACGAGCACGGGATGTTCTTGAACGGCCTCGTGCTCGTGTCGGGGCTCGTCGACTTCCAGACGATCCACCCCGGCCCGAGCAACGATCTCCCCTACGCGACGTTTCTCCCCGGCTTCACCGCCGTGGCGGCCCACCACGGAAAGCTCGCCGCCGACCTCCGCGCCGATCTCCCCGCGGCGCTCGCCGAGGCGCGGGCCTTCGCCGCCGGCGACTATGCGACGGCGCTGTTCGCCGGGGCGTCACTCCCAGACCAACGTCGCGTCGATGTGGCCCGGCAGCTCGCCCGGCTCACTGGACTCCCCGAGAAGCTCGTCCTCGACCACGACCTCCGCATCGATCCGGGCCTGTTCCAGGAGAAGCTCCTGGCCGAGGAAGGCTTGATCTGCGGGAGGTTCGACGGCCGGATCACCGGCCGCGATGGAACGGCGGCCGGATCGCGCCCCGGCTTCGATCCCTCCTTCACCGCCGCCCTCGGCCCGCTCTCGTCGGCGATGAACGCCTACGTCCGCGAGGAACTCGGCTACGAGAGCGATCTCCCCTACAAGGTGCTCGCCGGCGTCGGCCCCTGGCCCTACCAGCAAAACGCCTACGCCAACACCGCCGACGATCTCGCCGACGCGATGCACGAGAACCCGCACCTCCGCGTCCTCGTCCTCGTCGGCTTGTGCGACCTGGCCGTTCCCTGCGACGCGATGCGCCACAGCGTCGACCACCTCCGCCTCGATCGGGCCCTCCGCGGCAACATCACGTTCGCCGAGTACACCTCGGGGCACATGATGTATTTGAACCTTCCCGATCTGGCTCGAATGGAGGCCGACCTCACGCGCTTCGTCACCCCCCCGTGATGCCCGCAGGCATCCGCGCTCGCCGCCGTCGGGCGATGCGGCCTCCGGCCGGCGATCGTCACCGGGTCGTCGTCGTCTTGGCACGGGCGACGGGGAGCGGCTGGATGCAATAGACCTTCGGGTCGTCGATCACCCAGGGCGTGCTCCAGGTCTTGCCGTCGTCCTTCGTGCAGACGTTGAAGAAGAACGTCTTGAGCGTCTCGGTGCGGTAGTTGTAGGGGAACTGCGAGGTGATGTGGTCGTCGGCGGTGAGCGCGTCGACGCCGGGGCTGGCGTAATAGTGGACCTGCCCGTCGGGTGTGAACGAGAGGCCGAGCGTCCACCAGCCCATCTCGGTCATCTGCGGACCGCGGATCTCGCCGCCGTTGCGGCCACCACGGACCTTCAGATAGGCCCCCTCCTCCTTCGACTTCGATTCGGCGGCCGTCTCGTAGCAGATGAACATCCCCGGCCAGTATTCCTCGAGGCCGAAGCGCCCCTTCTCCGGATGATCCTCGCCGGTGATGACCGCGTGCGTGTAGCAGCCGGCGCGGAAGCCGAAGGTCGGGCCGCTGCGCTTCTCCCACTGGTCCATCGGCGGGAGATAGACGCGGGCCACGACGCTCGGTGAATTGCTGACGCGGATCCCCTGCCCGAAGTTCCGCTGCATGTTGTAGATGAGGTCGTCCTGCTCCATCTTGTAGCTGGGACGGCCGGGGATGCCGGTGTTGAGCGAGGCGATGAGCAGCCCGTGCTCGCTTCCCTCGAGCCCCGGGCTCGGCAACGGCACGCGCTTGACGACGTCGGGTGTGCCCCGCTTCATCCCCTCGAACCAGCGGCCGTTGACCGCCCGGCCGACCGGCTCGCGAACCCGCTTGTCCTGCTCTTCCGAGCTCTTGGGATGGCGGTAGTTCCAGCTCCACTTCTCGTCCTCGAAGTCGTCGCCGACCGCCTCGACGACGGTGCCGCTCCCGGGGACGAAGGTCACGTCGGTGGCCACCGGCGGGGGACCGTTGAACGCCTTGGGGAGCGGGCGCTTGAGGAGGGCGCGGAGCCTGTTCTGTGCCGCCGCCGGTTCGGCACCGCCGAGCACCGCGCCGATCGCCAGCGCCACCATGACCATCCCCCGCACCGTGCACTTCATGGCCGTTGGTCCCTTCGTCGAATCTCTTGCCGCACCGTTCGCCGCCACACCGAGGGCAGCCACGGGGCATGCTCCCCCGTGTTCTCCGGGGTATCGACGGATCGCCACAGCCGCGTGGAACCCCTTCCCCGCAGCCATGGGCATCGCCCCTCTCCCACCCCGAGCGCCGGCAATTCCCCGTTTCGACGACCGGCCCGGGTTGCCGCGGTTGCCCAGCTTCCTGCCCGAGGGGGCGGTCGGCGAAACCTGTCTGGCGACCCTGGCCATCCCTCCCCTACACACCCTTGATTGGCGTCGTGCCGCCACACCGCCCCCCGGACCCCGTCGCGATGCACCCTAGAAGTCCCAGCCGGGCCTCGATCCCCGTCGCGCATCTGGCCTCGGCGCTCCTCGGGCTGGCTGCGGCGGCGCCGGCTGGGGCCGCCGAGCCCCCCCGCTCCGATCTCCGGCCGGCCGGCGAGGTCGCCGCCGCCGAACGCCCATCCCCCTTGGCGGGCATGACCCTGGCCCCGGTCCCTGCGCTCCTCCGTACCCACCTGGTGATCCCGGAAGGCGTGGGGCTTGTCGTCCGCGAGATCGTTGCCGGTTCGCCGGCCGAGGCCGCCGGTCTGCGGGTCCACGATCTCCTCGTTTCCCTCGACGGCCAACCGCTCCTCCGCCCCGATCATCCCGCGGCCCTCGTGGCCGCCGCCGGGCCTGAGGCGCCGCTGCTCCTCGACATTCGCCGCGCCGGCAAACAACTCAGCGTGTCGCTCAACCCGGCCCTTTCCCCAGGCGCTCCTCCAGGCACTCCTTCGCTTCCCCCGCAGCCCGGGGCGCCGGCACCGCTTGCCGACCCGCCGCCGGGCGCCGCGCCGATCCCCTCGGCTCAGGCGGCTGGAGTACCGGTGGCCACGGCGCCGTCTGCGCCCTTCGTTCCCCCTCCCGGCGCGCGGAGACTCGGCCCTGATGCAGTGCTCCTGGAAGACCGCGACTTCTGGCTCAAGGTCTACCGCGACTCCGACACCTGCCTGATGGCCCGCGACGCGCGCGGCTGGCTGGTGTTCAATGGACCGATCGCCACGCCGCAACAGCGCAGCCTGATCCCCAGGCGGGTTCGGGAGCGCGTGGCGCAGCTCGAACTGATGCTCGACACGGTGGCGACACCCGCCACGACGATTCCGCCCCCTCCTCCGGCCGTCGCTGCCGGTCCGACCGCACCGTCGCCATCCGCGCCCCTGTCACCCGACAGACAGGCACCCGACGGACAGGCACCCACCGCGAGCGCCCCGACAGCGAGCGTCCCCGCAGCCCTTCCCCCGGTGGTTGCCGCGCCTCCGGCTCCCACGGTCGAGCCAGTCACCGAGATCGGACGCCTCGACGTCGATCCGATCGAAGTCCGCTGAGGCCCCCGGCCGGCTTTTGTCACCAGCCCCCTTCGGCCGTGCGACTGCCCCAGCCACCGGATGCCGTCGAGCCCCCCCCCTGGGGCGGCGTTGGCCTTGCCTGAACGGTGCGCCAGGGATCGGGCCCGGAGAAGGTCCCGCCGGGAAGTTGGATCACCCACGGCCCCGCTCCGCGCGACATCCGCACGTAGGAATCCTCCATCTGGCGGCGCTGCATCTCCAGCTGCCTGGCCCGACGCCGCCGCCCCGCCTCGTCGCTGGCCTCGGCGAGGGCCTCGCGCGCCAGTCGCTGGGCGTCGGCCCCGCCCCGGATCGCATCCTCGTAGCGCTGCCGCGTCAGCAAGCCCTTGGCGTTCTCCAGAGCCGCGACGGCCGCACGGACATCGGGCTTCACCCCTTCGGCATACCAGCCGGCCACCTTCCGCAGTTCGTGGTCTGCCGACTCGATCCCGTTGAAGGCCTGACGCGCGAGTCGCTCGTCGTCGTCCGCCAGGGTTTCGGCGGAGACGACGGCCGACTCGGCGGCATCGATCACCTGCCCCGCCTTCGGAAGGTCGGGCCGCTGCACCACGAGGCCGCGCTTGGCGACTTCGACGAGGCGGTCGGCCTCGCGGCACTGTTCATTGGCCCGGACACGGTCGGTGGCCTGTCGCTCCAGACGCCGCGCCAGCGTGCCGACGCGCTCCCCCACCTCCGTGCACCGATTCGGCAACGAAGCCCGCAGGGCATCGAGTTCGCCACGCCGCTCGCCGACCGCCGTCTGGCAGCGATCGACCCAGTCCTCCTGGCGCACCGCCTCTTCGACCAGCGCCATCGCCCGGAAGAAGTGCTGGCGCTCCGGACGGGCCGCGTCCTGGGCTTCGGCGATCATCGCCCGGGCCCGCGACAGCCCCTCGTCCGCCTTGACCGGATTGTCGGCGACATCCGACCACGAGCCTGGCGCGTAGGCTTCGGAGAGGTGGTCGAGCGTCCGCTTCGTGGCGTCGCGCCGAGCGGCGAGGGCCTCGAGCCTCGTGATCGCCCCGGGGAGGAGTTCCTCGACGCGGGCCTTGGCAGCCACGACGCTTTCGAGGAGCGCTCCCCCCTCCGCGACGCCGCGCTCCGCCTCCTCGAGATGCTTCGTCGCCGCCTCGATCTCCCCGGCATCGAGGAGCTGGAGGGCGACCTCGAGATGCTTCCGCGCCTTCGTCGCGAGGTTTGACGGATCGGCCCCCGGCTCGGTGAGGAGCCAGCCCTCGGCCCGCTTCGCCCGCACCCGCTGTTCGAGATCGTCGGCCTGGGCCGCCGCCATCCGGCGGCGGTCGTCCGCGGCCTCGAAGAGGTCGATCCGGCCTGTCGAGGCGTCGAGCCCCGACCGCGCTTCCTCCATCCGGGCCCGGGCCGACAGCGGATCACGCTCGAGCTCCGCTCGCGCAAGCTCGAGAGCATGACCGATTTCGGCGAGCGGCCCGCGGAACGACGCCGACGAGCGTCCCCGTTGATGGATCGCCTCGAGCCGCTTGCCGGTCGCGCCGATCTGGGCATCGAGTTCGCCAGCCAACGACCGGGCCGTCTCATGGGCCTTCTCGAGGTCATCGAGCGGCGCCCGGCATTCCCGGGCTACGTCCTCGAGCGCCGGCTTCGCCCCGGCGGAATCGAGCATCCGGATCGCCTCCTCGGCCTTCGCCGCGCCGAGCGTGCGCTCCGCCTGAATCGTTTCGTCGGCCTTCTCCCAAACATCCATCAATTCGAGCCACCGCTCGCGGTAGCGGTGGAGCGCCGACTGCACCCCGTCGTAGGCACCGCGCGTCCGCCCTTCCATCGGCGTGAGGAAATCGGGATCGGAATGGGGGAGCATGCGGTGGCGCTCCTGCTCGGCATCGAGCAAGTCGGAGAGGGCGACGACCTCGCTTTTGAACTCCGCGAGCTTCGCCCGCGCCTCGCGCGTCCGCCGCGTGTGCCTCGACCACTGGACGGCGAGCGCCCCAAGCACCCCCAGCCCCGCAAGCGTCGCGACGGCCAGCGGAAGCGTCCGCGTGCGAAACACCTGCTCGGCCTCCCGCCGTGCCACCTCGCGGTCGCGCCGCTCCTTCACCCACGATTCGGTGGCGTTGACGAGGGCCACGAGTCCGGCGTCGACGCGACCGTCCTGCGCCTGCGGCTGAAACGCCTTGCCGATGATCTCGCGTTCGATCGTCCGAGGGTCGAGACCGCTGCCGGTCTCCAAGCTCCACGGTGCGTGCATCGCCAGACGCTGCTTGTTGACGTCGACGTAGACGAGCACGTCCTGCGACGGATCGAAGGCCGTCTTCGAGGTGCCGGTGGGGACCTCGCGCCCCCAGCGGGCGAGGATCGCGTCGAGAACCTCGCGTGCCGAACGATCTCCATCCGGGCCATCGCCGACCACGATCACGCGGTAATCCCGTCCCGTCTCTCGCTTGACACGGTCGATCGTGGCGCGGAGATCGTCGAACGTGTCGGGCACCCCCGAAACGAACACATGCTCGTTTGCATCGGGGGCGACCTTGTCCACGCTCGCCGCGTCCTGCGCGCGGGCCGGGCCGAGCCCCGGCCACGACACCCCGACGACGGCCATCGACACCGCGGCACCGAGGAGCCAGTGAGCGCGCCGCCGTCGAATCGACGGGGCAGGACGTTGACGAGGGACTGGCATCGACAGAATCAGGCTCTTCTCCACGATTCCTCCGCGATGAGACGCTCCGCGGAGCGATGCGCCCCGCCGGAGGAGATTCTACGGACGCCGGAGGGGGGCTCAATCGGCCGGGAGGGCGTTTCCGTCGGCAGACCTCGGGGGCCAGACGACGACCGGCGGCCCCTCGGCCCCTGCCATCCGCCGGACGGCGTCGATGAGCGACGGAGGGGCCGCGACGACGATCACGCCCGCCGTGAAGCCGCCGATGCCTCTGTGCAGATCGACGGCCAGATCGGCTAGCTCCGCGCCCTCGGCCCGCGGGGAGAGCACCCGCACGCAATGCTGCCAGCCGACCCGCGAGAAGGCCTCGGCCCACACCGGCGCAAGCGCGCCGACCGAGTCATCGCTCGCCACGACGAACACCGGTCCCGAGAGGCCGTCATGGACGATTCTCTCGACGAGGCCCGCGGCGGTGGCCAAGGCGAAACCGGTGGGCGGATCGAACGGCGGAGGGAGCGGGCCAGCCACGGTCACTCCGTCGGCCGGTCCGGGAACAGCGGCACCCGCGGTGCGGCCTGGGTGGGAGGCACCGTCGAGGATCGGCCCGTCTGAGGGCGGGAAGGAGTCTGTCCACCGGAGCCGTTCCCGGCCGCCGGACCTCCCCCTGCCCCCGCGGCCGGTGCCCCGGGCCTGGCGGTGGACGATCCGGGGAGCAGGCTCCCCGCTGGCCGACCGGCATTGAGCGGACGGGACGTCTTGTTGCCGCTCCCTGGCGGCGGAGTCGACGGAGCGCCGTACCCCGGACGAGCCGGCGGAGCACCGGCACGGACGCCGCCGGAAAGGAGCCCGGGACGAGCACCGCCTGATTCCGGTACCGCCGAGGGCTTCCGCGCCGCCGATCGCGGCGCTTCCTTGCTCCCCAGCAGGCCGCCACTCCGCGATCGTCCGGCGGCTGCGGGATCGATCGGCTCGTCCTTTTCCTTTCGGGATCCCGCTCCCCGGCTGACGCCAGCGGCCGAATCCCCGTTTTCGTCCCCCTCGGGAGCGTCTTCGCTTCCGGGCAAGAGGTCGTCGATGCTGATGATGCGGCGTTTGCGCGGTTCGGCTTGCTTCTCCAGCCCCTCCTCGCCACGCGGCCGGCCCGTGAGTGGATTGATCTCTTCGCGTTCCTGCCGCTGCCGTTCCTCTTCCTCGCGTTCGCGGCGCAGCTTGGCGCGC
>JBIIQL010000476.1:0-3492 GCA_044342095.1 Pirellulales bacterium | reverse complement strand
AGGTGATGGATCATGTAGTCGACGCCGAGGTTCGGGAACCGCAGCGACGAGTGGTCGTTGTTGAGCTTGAGCGTGCAGACTCGGGTGGCGTCGGTCATGAAGGCGAGGACGAGAAGGTCGCTCATCAGCCGCATGTGGTCGGCGATGTCCTGGGGCACGCCGTCGGCAGGCCGGGGCATGTCGGGGCCGGCGAGCGCCGGCTTCCAGCCCTGGAGCTCGCCACGCTGCCCGGCGGACTCGATCCGCCGCTCGACATCGCGGACGCTCTCGAGGTATTCATCGAGCTTGCGCTGGTCGCTCCGGCTGACGGTGCGACGGAAATCCTCGGCATCCTCACGGACGGCATCGAGGACGCTCACGTCCTCGCGCGTCGATTCGTCCTTGAAGAGCCGGTCGAACGCCAGGGCCGGATAGATCTCAAGCGGCGCCGGCGACGTCGGCGACGTCCAGGAGATGTGGGAGCTGTAGAGCATCGAGTAGTTCTTGTGAACGCTCGGATTGCTCTTCTCGCAGCCGAGGACGAGGCTCGGCACCTTCGTCGAGCGGCCGCGGGCTTGGGCGACGACCTGATCGACGCTCGTGCCGGAGCGGATCTCACCACCGCTGGCAAGCGGCGCCCCGGAGAGGATGTTGCCGGTCTGCGAGGAGTGAATGTTTCCCTTGAGGGCCTCGGCGTTGTAGAGCCCCTTGATGAAGTTGAGGCGACTACGGAAAGGGTCGAGCGGCGCGAGCACGGCCCCGAGTTCCATTGCCGCCCCCTCCCCCTTCGCCCACCACTCCTTGGCATGGAAGCCGTTGCCGGAGAAAAGGACAGCCAGCCGCGTCGGGGCGGTCGATTCCGCGGCGCCGGTGCCCGTGGCGGTGGGAACGTCGCCCGCCCACACGTTCCGCGACTCCATCCACGGCAGCGCCATCGAGACGCCCAGGCCGCGGAGGAACGTGCGGCGGGCCAGCCAATCGCGGCGGGAGGGGAGCGGATTCATCGTGGACCTCGTTTCATGCCTGGATAAAGACGCCACACTGTCGCTTGCCATTCTCGACGTTCGCAACACTCGTGAAACAACGGACTCGTAAGAGAACGGTCGGTCGACGCCGCGGGCTACGGTGAAACCCCCGCAGCCAGCATATCCCGACCCCGGATCTCCCGGAACTGCGGGCTGGCCACGATCGCCTCCACCATCGCCCCAACTCCCTTGTCGGCAAGCCCCTCGAGCTGCTCCAGGAGCGGCTCGTCGGAGAGCTGGACACTGCGGCCGAGGGCGTAGCCGAGGAGCTTCTTGGCAAACTGGCGGACGAACTCGTCGCGGTGATGGGCGACCAGATGGTCACGGAGGCCGGCCAGTCCCTCGACCGCGATCGCGGCGTCGTCGGCCGCGCGGCCGGGAAGCATGGCGCTCGAGTCGACCACCAGCCCGGCAGAGTCCTTCGTGCGGGCCCGGCCGATGGCATCGAAGCCCTCGAGGGCGAAGCCGTAGGGATCGATCGTCCGATGGCAGCCGGCGCAGGCGGCTTGGGTCGAATGGAGCTCGGTGAGCTTCCGTTCGGTAAGCCCCTCGGGAGGGACCTCAGGGAGGATCGGGATCCCCTTCGGCGGCTTGGGGAGCTTGCGGCCAAGGACCGTTTCGGAGAGCCAGGCACCGCGGAGGATGGGGCTGGTGCGCGAGGCCCCACTCTGCTTGGCAAGCACCGCCGAGAGCCCAAGGATCCCGCCGCGTCCCCGCGCCTTCATGCCGTCGAGCCGCTGCCAGTCCCCCGGCGGCGTCCCTTCGGCCGGCGCCGCTCCGGCGCCGTAAAACGCCGCCAGGGCCGAATCGGCGAAGGTGTGATCGGCGTCGAGGAGATGCGACACGGGCCTGTTTTCCCGGAAGAAATCGGCGAAGAAGCGCACCGCCTCGCCATGCATCGCCTCCCGCAGCCCGGCAAACTCCGGGAAGTGGCTGGCACTCTTTTCGTCGAGGGTGTCGAAGTCGGCGACATGGAGCCACTGACAGCCGAAGCCCTGGGCGAGCCTGTCGACCTTCGGATCGGCGAGCATCCGCGTCACCTGTCGCGCGAGCACCGCCGGTTCGTGGAGCGCATGGGCATCGGCAAGGGCCGAAAGCTCCGCATCGGGGAGGCTCGACCAGAGGAAGGAGGCGAGCCGAGCGGCCAGCTCGTGGTCACTGACGGGCCCGGAAGCCTCCCCCGGCGGCGCCGTCTCGAGGTGATAGAGGAACGCCGGCGCCACGAACACCCGCGCGAGGAGGGCGCGGATCGCATCGTCGTGCGAGATCTCCTCGCCGCGGAGCTTCGTGTAGAGCGAACGGATCCCCACCACCTCCGACTCGCCAAGCGGCCTCCGCCACGCCCGCCGCGCGATCCCCTGGACGGCGTCGAGATGGACCGGCTCGGTGGCGGCAAGCTCCGCCCGGTATTCGGCAGCCCGGTCGAGGATCGGTTGCCGGAGCCCCTCGAAGGCGCTCGGGTCGGCATCCTGCGTGGCGTACTGCCACAGCTGCTCGTAGGCATCGACGAGTTGGAGGGCATCGCCACTGACGAAGTGGAGCTCGTGCCACAGGGCATCGAGCCTGGACGACTCTTCTTCGGAGAGGACGAGGCGCTTGAGCTGGTCATCCTCGCGGTGGTAGAGCGTGAGCGTCACCACTTCGTCGACCGGGACGATCTTCGTGTAGCACAGCGCCGCCGGAAACGTCTCGCGGAAGCGCGCGAACTGCGCTTCGAGCGCCGCCTGCCGCCCGGGATCGCGAACGAGGATCGGATTCGACGAGGCTGGCGGGCCGGCACCGTCCGACCACATCCCCCCGCGCGCTACCGCCGCCGCTCCCGGCGCCGCCACGAGCGCGGCCGGGGCCTCGAGGAGGACCTGCGCCTGGATCGAGCCGCCGGCACCGGCCACCTCGGCGACCGTGGCGGTGGTGACAAGTTCCGCCCCGGCGACGAGCTCTGCCGGCAGATCGACGCGGACAACGTTCGGCGCGGCAAACGCGAGCGCCGTCCGATCGATCGCGCCCACATCGGGGCGAACGCCGAACAGGGCCGGGTCGGGGCTGATCGCCACGACCGCGGCCGTCACCGCCGCGGGTGCCGTTGCCGCGGCCGGGGCTTCGACCCGGGCCGCGGAGAGGAGTGGCCCGGTGAGACTCGTGAGATGCCCATGGAGGAGCCGGTCCGGGGCGTCGGCGGGGAGATCGCCCGGGCCGTCGCGGAGGAGCTTCTCGATCTGCTCGGCAAGTTCGTGGCGGGCGATGGTGTCGCCGCCCGAGCGCCACCGATCGAGGAGCGACCCGCGCGGAATCACCGCCAGCGCCGTCTCATCGGCATCGGGCTCGCTCACGAAATGCCAGACGTCGGGATGGCCGAGGGCGTCGGCGTGCGGATTGCCGGCGAGGAGATCGGGAACGACATCGTGGGCGAGATTCCACGTCCGACCCTCCCCCGCCGACTCGCGGATCGTGAGGTCGACGGCGGTCAGATCGCAGGAGTGATCGCGGC
>JBIIQL010000475.1:0-3505 GCA_044342095.1 Pirellulales bacterium | reverse complement strand
GGGGTTGGCGAAGTCGAAGACGCTCATCACGCCCGGCACGAACTGCCGGTCGACGACGCAATACACACTCCGCCGATGGGGCCCGGGCCCGGCCGCGAGCACGTCGCTGCCGCGGCCGCCGCGGGCCGCCGGGTCGAGATCGCCGCTGACGATGAGGAGCGTGTCGCGAAACGGCTCCCACTCCAGCCGCCGCACCGGCATTCTCCACAGGAGCCGGTTTTCAGGATCGATCTCCTCGGCGCTTGCCGCCCCGGCAACGCGCCCCGACTGCTGTCGGTAGGTGTGGCTGGTGACGATCCGGCGATGGAGCCGCTTCGTGCTCCAGCCATCGGCGATGAAGCCGGCGGCGAGAGCGTCGAGCACGTCCGGATGCGACGGCGGCTCGGCGCGCAAGCCGAAATCGCTCGGCGTCTCGACGAGCCCGCGGCCGAAATGCTGCCGCCACACCCGGTTGACCCACACCCGCGCGGCGAGGGGATTGGTAGGGGCGACGATCTGTCGGGCCAGCTCCAACCGGCCGCTGCCGTCGGCGAAGGCCCCCTGATCGCCACCGGTGGCGGCAGCCGGCAGCCGGCGCGGCACGACGTGCCCTTTGTTGGCCGGATTGCCGCGCTTGAAGACCTGCGCGTCTTGCGGCGTGCTCCGGTCGAAGAGGGCCAGCGCCTGCGGGGCCAACTCCGGCTGTGGCATCAGCCAGCGGTCGAGCTCGTTTTGCAGATTCCAGATTTGGTTGATCGAGTCGGAATCCATCAGCGTTTCGATGTTGGCGATCGGCTCATCGGGGATCGTGCAGGGGGAGGTGGGGCCGTAGAGCGCCTGGCGGAGTTGCTCGTCGGCGGCGTCGGGAAGCGAGATCGGGAGCGGATCGCTCGCCGCGACCGCCCGGCTGCAGAGCCCCTTCCAGGCGGCGTCGACCTCGGCAAACACCTTTCCATATCGGTCGGCCACCTCGCGGAAGCTCCCCGGCGGCGTCTCGAAGGCGGCGGCGATCCGCGGATGAATCGGGGCCCCTGCGGCCTTGAGCTCGGCAAGCTTCGCCGCGGCCGCTTCGGGGAAGCCCTCGGCGGGGAGCGGGAGGAGGGCGACCAAGAGCCCGAAGACGGGATCGCGCCCCGCCCGATCGGGGCTCAGATACGCCTGCCAGCGGCGGACGATCGCGGCGATGAGATCGTCTTTGGCGATGATCTGGTCGAAGCCGAGCTCAGGGTATTTCCCCAGCTCCGTCTGGGCGAAGAGATAGTCGGCGATCCGAGCCCGGAAACGCTCGGAGCTTTCGGCCCGCAACCGCAGCGAGCCCTCGTCGAGGGCGCGCCT
Source organism: Pirellulales bacterium (assembly GCA_044342095.1). GTDB lineage: Bacteria > Planctomycetota > Planctomycetia > Pirellulales > UBA1268 > QWOP01. The sequence goes on along the minus strand of JBIIQL010000475.1, from coordinate 2,191 downwards.
GCGTTTGGCAAGCTCGGCGGTAAACTCCGCCGTCGGTGGCGCGACCCCGGCAGCCGGCCGCAGCGGCACGAGCTTTTCATACGAGCTCGTGAACACGCCGTAGAGGCCGTAGTAATCGGCCGTGGCGACCGGATCGTATTTGTGGTCGTGGCAACGGGCGCAGCCGACGGTGAGCCCGAGGAGCCCGCGGGTGAGGACGTCGATCCGATCGTCGACGATATCGGGAGTGACGCCGAGGAACCGTCGGCCGGTCGTGAGAAAGCCAAGCGCGGCGAGGTCGGGATCTTCTTCCCCGCACACCCGGTCGGCGGCGAGTTGGAGGGTCACGAAGCGATCGTAGGAGAGGTCGTCGTTGAACGCTCCGATCACCCAGTCGCGATAGACCGGCGCATGGACGAAGAACCGCTCCTCGCGACCGTAGACGTAGCCCTTGGTATCGGAATAGCGGGCGACGTCGAGCCAGTGCCGCCCCTGCTGTTCGCCGTAGCGTGGCGAGGCGAGGAGCCGATCGACGAGGTTTTCGTAGGCGTCGGGCGCGGGATCGGCGACGAAGGCCGCCACTTCCTCCGGCTCCGGCGGCAAGCCGGTCAGGTCGTAGCTGACGCGGCGGATGAGCGTCCGCCGATCGGCCTCGGGGGCGCGGGTGAGCCCCGCCCCGGCGAGCCTCGAATCGATGAGCCGATCGATGAACGCCGGATCGAGCGCGCCTGGGACCGCTTGCGGGAGCGGCTGGAAGGCCCAGTGGTTTTTTTGTTTTTCGATCACCGACGGGCCGGCCGGCGGCGCCTCGGGCCAAGGAGCGCCAGCCACGATCCAGGCCTCGATCGCCCCGATCTCGGCGTCGGTAAGCCTCGCCCCCGACTCCGGCGGCGGCATCCGCACCTCCTCGTCGGCGTGACGGAGGCGGCGGAAGAGTTCTGATTGGTCGGGGCGGCCGGGAACGAGGCTCGGGCCGGTATCGCCGCCGGCAAGCACCGCGGCCCGCGCGTCGAGCCGGAGGCCCGCCCATTGCTTGTCGGGACCATGACACCCCTGGCACTTCTCCACCAGCAGCGGCCGGACATGCCGCTCAAAGTGCTCGAGGTGTTCGGCGGCTGGAGGCTCTTCCGGTCCGGCGGCCAACACCCCGCCACTTGCAAGAGCTCCCCAGCTGAGGAACGCGGCTGCCAGGAGCCAGTGCGAAGCGCCATCGGCACGGCGCCGAAGCGCAGCGATCCCGAGCGCACGTCGAATGGCCCCCGTCATCCTGATTTCCATGCGTTTGATTCTATCCACGTTTTCCCCCCACGGCTCCCCTCGTCGGCCGCGCCTGGGAACGCACCGTTATTTCCCTCGTCTGGCCGCGGAATCGGGCTGATCGCGACGGATCGGGGCAAACACGGCCAGTTCCGAGACATCGACATTCCCGAGGTCGCCCGGCTGCTTGCCGTAGGTCTTGAACCGCTTGAGGACGCTCACCATCTCGGCCTCGGAAAGGATCACCGGCTCACCGGCAAGCGAAGCGGCCCAATATTCGTGGCACAGCGCCTCGACTTCGCCCGCCAGCCACAGCGCTCCGTCGAGATCCCCCCCGAAACAGATCTGGCCGTGGTTGGCAAGCAAGCAGGCGGTGCGTTCCTGGAGGGCGCGGATCATGAATACCGAGAGCTCCTTCGTGCCAAACTCGGCGTAGTCGGCCACCCGCAGCGAGGTGCCTCCGGTGACGCCGATCATGTAATGGAACGCCGGCACTTCCCTCCGCAGACAGGCAAGCGCCGTCGCGAACGGTGAATGGACATGAACGATCGCGCCAGCCTCGGGGCGCTCGGCGTAAATGTCGAGGTGCATCCGCCATTCGGTCGACGGGAGAAACTCCCCTCGGTAGCCACCGTCGAGATCCATCTCGACCACCTGCTCCGGCCGCATCTTCCGGTAGGGAATGCCCGACGCCGTGATCAGAAATCCCTCGGGCGTCCGCACGCTGACGTTGCCGGAGGTTCCCTGGTTGATCCCCTCCTCGTTCATCGCCAGGCAGGTCTCGATCACCTGTTCGCGAAGGGCCAGATACTTGAGGGGCGTCATCGGTGCTCCGGATGAAGGGGGGATGCAAAAAGCCGCCGCGCATCCCGTTGACCGCGACAGGCTACCGGGATTGAGAAGATGACGCCGCATCACTTTCAAGCGCTGTCCAGCGGTCGAACGTCGCGGCCTG